>DATCOK010000378.1:0-1693 GCA_036564765.1 Candidatus Acidiferrum sp.
GTATACATTTGCGCGGACTAACTTGTGACATCCTCACATTTCGCTTGCGGCGAAGCCGCGGACCATACATTCCGGTTGGCCCGTCACTCGGAATGAATCCGCTGTAGGCGGCTAGGCCGTTCAGCTCCCGCGCCCTAGGATTTTCTTGGACACCGAATTGTGATGAAAATAAGTCAGAGATCACAAGGAGGTGTGTATGAGCAAGGAGAGAGAACCAGCTTCGGGAGCCCCCGAGGGAGCCCGAAGGGCGAGTGGAGGGGCTCCCGAAGCGTGGCGTGATGGCCGGGGTCGATGGTCGGCGAAACGCAAGTTTGCAGTGGTGCTCCGGCTGCTACGCGGTGAAGATCTCGAAACACTCTCGCGCGAACTGGGCGTAACCGCCGCCACACTGTCCGGCTGGCGGGAGCAGTTCCTGGAGGGCGGCGCGGCGAACTTGAAAGCGCGGGAAGCCGAGGTCGAGAACGAAGAGACGCTGCGACTGAAATCGCTGGTCGCCGATCTGAGCATGAGCAACGAACTGTTGCGCGAAAAGATCCACCGCCTGGAGGCCGGACGCCCTTTGGTCTGGCGGAGGCCGAAGCCATGAGCCGCGCCGCTTCGCCCTTCACGGGAAGATTTTACGGCGTGGTGCGTGTGACGCGCGCATGGGAGATGGCCCGTTCCAGCTTTTACTATCAGCGAGAGATCGCCGCACAACCCGGGCGAATACTCGGGCGTCGCGGGCCGAAGACGGCCTGGAGCGACGCGGCGTTGCTGGGGAAAATCCGCGAAGTGCTGGCGGCCTCGCCATTTTACGGCGAAGGCCATCGCAAAGTGTGGGCGCGGCTGCGCTTCCAGGAAGTGCGCACGTCGAAGGCGCGGGTGCTGCGGCTGATGCGCGAAGCACAGTTGCTCGCGCCATCACGCACGCTCCCGAGGGCTGAGAATCCCCATACCGGCACGATCATCACCGAGCGACCCAACGAAGTCTGGGCCAGTGACCACACCATGACGGCCACCATCGAAGACGGCCAGGTGACCGTGTTCGTGGCCGTGGATCACTGCACGACAGAATGCCTGGGCCTGCACGCCGCCAAGAAAGCCACGCGCTTCGAGGCGTTGGAACCGCTGCGCCAGGGAGTGCGCGACTACTGTGGCGGTTTCCGCACCGGCGCAGCGGCGGGCATCCGCAACCGGCACGACCACGGCAGCCAGTACATGAGCGACGACTATCAAGACGAAATCGCTTTCCTGGGCATGGAGTCTTCACCATCGTTGGTGCGCCAGCCGGAATGCAACGGTTGCGTCGAGCGGTTCATTCGCACGCTCAAGGAGCAGTTGCTGTGGGTGAGGGTGTTTCAGAACGTCGAGGAACTGCGATGCGCGCTGGCGGAATTTCGTGAGCGTTACAACCAACGCTGGATCGTCCAGCGCTTGGGCTACCTCACGCCCGCCCAGGCTCGCCAGCAGCTCCTTGCGCTCGGAGCCGCGGCATGAATACACTCAATTCCCTGTCCAAAAAATCCGGCGCTAAACACGCATTGCCGTTCTTTTTTTATCGTCTTCTAATGTTAGTCGTTAGTTTAAGGTCAATGCCGTGATGCCGTACTATGCCCTCCTTTATTTGGCTCCTTTACGGGTTTTGCTGGAATGATCCTCGGAGGATTTTTGCAATATTGGCCAAAAATGGCGCAGCAAGTAATGAGGGCAGAGA
>DATCOK010000379.1:0-5424 GCA_036564765.1 Candidatus Acidiferrum sp.
CTTCGCTGGGCCCGAAGCCACCTACTATCCTCACCCAGGATCAGACCACTGCAGGCCGCCTCAACGAAGTTGAGCAAGTGATCACGCAGGCTCTCGCGGTGTGGCAGGGCGTCGACGGGGCGGCCATCCGCTCCGTGTCGATGCCCATGAATCGCACCGCGATTCAGAATGCATGCGGATCGGACGGTGTGAATTCCATCTGTTTGGATCAAGCGGATTTGGCCTTTACCCCGGGAGTGCTGGCGTTCAGCAGGGTAATAACCGCAGACCGCATCGGCGTGCAGATCGGCACTGGGACGCCGTCGACGGAAGTAGGCGAGATTCTCGATGCCGATGTTTACTTCAATCCGAGTGATGCAACCACGACCTATGCAACGCCGCAGGCATTGGCGTCCTCGCCCAAGGCCTACGATCTGGAATCGATCCTAACTCATGAACTGGGCCAATACCTGGGCTTCAGTCACTCCGCGATTTGGAACGCCATGATGTTTCCTTACGCGCCGACGCCCGGAACGTTCAGTGGCGCGCGGCCATCGGCCACACAGCCAGACGCGCCGTTAGCCGAGGACGACCGCACCGGGCTGCGCATTTTGTATCCCGACCCCGCGGACACAGTGCGTGCTGGCTCGATCAGTGGACACATATTAAATGCCAACCCGTTGTCTTTGCCGGCTTCTCCCCCTGGCGTGACCGGAGTATTCGGAGCTCAGGTAATCGCGCTGGATGTCGCCAGTGGTGCTGTTGTAGGCGCAACAATGGGTGGGTACAGTTGCAGCGGCACCAGGCCTGCAAATTTTGACGGCAGCTATGTGCTGGAGCGATTACCGGTTGGCCGCAGCTATTTAGTTTATGCCGAACCATTGAACGGCGCGGTGGATCCGTCGCAGATCAGCAACGCAACGGAAAGCTTGTGCCGCAATTTAAACACCGACGCCGGATGGCCCGCGCAGCAAAGTTGCGTGGTCCCACCGGTGGATACGTCCTTTACGGTGCGGACCAGGCCAGGCAATTAGCCAATTCAAAATTGTGCATTCCAAATGGTTCTGTCTCACAAATTATCAGGGCTAACGTATAGCTGGTCCAATGTACCAACGAGACCGATCGTATTTTCTTACGGTGGCTTTGTGTAAAAGCGGCGGTTTCCAATACCGATGCTAATTGCGCCCGCAGTTGAATTAACTCCGAAGGCCTCGGGGCAGAGGAGACTTCCGTAGATTTATCTTGAATCGAACGATGCGTTGCCAAAAAATTTGAGTCAGGTGTGGCCCGCACGAATGTGCCGGTCACTTTTACGGACGATCTTGAGCAGGCAGATTATGTTGCGCGGCTTGAACGTGTTTCTCTGCGTGTTGTTGAACGGACGTCCGCGAAGGTGATCTTCCTTTACTCGTGTCTGAAGACGGTACCGGACACACGTTGTGGCCGACTGTTTGGCTCGGCACTGGAAGACTGCGCTCGTGAACTAGCGCCAGCCGGAGCCGGAAATGCGGATGGCGCGTCGATCGAGGTGATGTAGAAATTCACGTGGGGGAATGGCGGTTTCCGGGGGGTGCACACCGGTTGCGGAGATTTCACCGTTGGCGATCATTTGGGCGGCGATGGAAATGGGGAAGCCGGTGTCGCGGGCTACGGCGCTGAATGGCGGTTTGGTGGAGTAGCGGGTGGTGGCGTCGAGAGACAACTTTTTGGGGCGTCCGGCTTTTGAGCCGCGCACGATTACGCGGATGGTTTCTACATCTTTGGGCGGTTTGGTGGATGGCGGGCGAGACTTTAGCAAATGTTCCAGGAGTGCGCGGGGAGGGATCTTTTGTCCTTTGATTGTTACTGGTTGCTGGTCGAGAAGACCGAGGCCAGCCAAGAGTTCGGTGACCTCAATCAGTTTCGGGTCGTAGTTGATTTTGAAAAATGCCTCGCGAATGCCTTTGGATTTGAAGCTCAGGGGCAGCGTGGCTACTTCGGAATGAATGGAGTGGCGAAGTTCGAGTTTGCCGATTGGCCGGGGGAAGGTCATGGACTCCGCATCGGAGAAACGTTCGCGGGCTTCGAAGCGGCCGTATTTGAAATGCACTGGCGGGATGGTGAGTTCGTCCAGGATGGTGGCGATGGAGAAACCAAAGCAGAGAGCGTCGGAATAGGTCTGAAAGTCGCGACTGCCGTTGTAGACGCCGACGAAGTGGACGCGGTCGAGTTGATCTGCCAGGAAGCGGGCCATGACGTTAGCGATGCCTGGAGCGCTGCCAATCCCGAGGATCGCAAGTTTTCCGACGCGGCGGAATGCATTATTGAGTTTTAGTTGTTTGCGGGTGGTGTAGAAGAGGCCGCCAAGGTCAAGGTAATGGACGCGCGCGGTTAGAGCCGCCTTCATCACCTGCAAATTCCAATAGTATTGCGTGCAATTCAATACGGCGGCATAACCGGATAGTAGTTTCGCGAGCGCGGTGGCGTTGCGCACGTCTACTCGAACTGGTTTTGCTTTGCCGCCGCCAAACTGTTTAGCCACGGACTTGGCGCGCGCCAAGTCATAATCGCCGACGAGGATCGTGTCTACATCTTTCGATTGGGCGAGATCGCAAACCGTCGCACACCCCATCATTCCTGCGCCGAGAACGGCAAATTTCATCAGAGCTCTCCAAAAACTTCACAATATTCGCGGCGGCAAGCAGAACCAAACACGTGATGCGTTGACTCTTGGTGTGCTTACTTCAAGTTGTTGATGTGCAGCGCGACAGTCTTGAGGTGGGTCATGTCGTCGAAGGTGAAGCGCCCACCTAACCGTCCGTAGCCACTAGTGGTGCCACCACCCCCGCCGAACGGTTCATGAGCCTCCCAGTAGTCGGTCGTGTCGTTAATGACGACATTTCCAGTTCGGAGGCGGTCGGCGAAATAAAAAGCTTTGTCGATGTCACGAGTGAAAACCGCCATTTGCAGGCCGTAACCGGTACCGTTGGCGAGCTCAATGGCCTGATCGTAGTCGTTCACGGTGATTACAGGCACGACGGGGCCAAAAGTTTCTTCCTTATTGAGCAGCGCATCGACCGTGACGTTGTCGATGACGGTGGGCTCGAAAAACATATTGGTCGCGTGGCCCGTGGCGCGCTTCCCGCCGAAAACCACGCGCGCACCTTTCTGCAGGGCGTCGCCGAGGTGGCGCTCGGTTTTCTCGAGTACCGCGGTGTTGTTCATGGGGCCCATTTTTACGTCGGGATGAAACGGGTCGCCGACATGAACGTTTTTGGCTTCGGTGATTAGCAGATCCAGAAAATCTTTGTGTACACGGCGATCGACTAAAACGCGTTCCGTCGCGCAACAAACCTGGCCGGCATTGAAGTACGCGCCAAAGGCGGCGGCGCGAGCCGCACGGGTCAAGTCGGCGTCGTCCAGGACGATCTGCGGGCCATTGCCGCCGAGCTCCATCAATAATTTCTTTACACCAGCGCGTCGCTGGATGGTGTCGCCGGTGCTGGTCTCGCCGGTTAATCCGATGCCGTCGATGCCGGGATGGGTCACGAGTGCATCGCCGGTGGTGGCGCCGTCGCCGGAGACCAGATTAAAGACGCCGGGAGGCAAATCGGCTTCCGCGATGCACTGGGTGAGCATGAATCCGGCGAGCGGAGTTTGCTCCGCGGGTTTAAAAATGATGGTGTTGCCGGCGGCCAGTCCCGGGCCGAAATATTCCGAAGGAATTACTGTGGGGAAATTCCACGGGGTGATGATGGCCCAGGTGCCGATGGCAACTTTGAAGGTAAAGAGGCGCTTGTTGGGATCGCGCGCTGGGATGATTGGGGTTTCGAGGCGCTTCACGTCTTCCGCAGCGATGCGGAAATTTTCGGCGGTCTCTTCGACTTCCGGCAGTGCTTCGGCGTGATAAGGCTTGCCTTGCTCGAGTGTGATGATCGCCGCGATTTCTTCTTTGCGCGCAAGAATGCGGTCGGCGATGCGGTGACAGGCGGCGGCGCGCTCGAAAGGCGAAGTGAGGCGCCAACCGTCCCACGCCTTGCGCGCGGACTCGACAGCCCTGGCTACGTCGCTTGCGGAAGCATGCGGGATGGAGGCTAGGCGTTTGCCCGTGGCGGGGTTGACTACGGGAATCAATTCCTTGGAATCGGAGTCGACCCATTTGCCGCCGATGAAAAGTTTCATTGCGGGTAGGGCCGCAATAGCATGGTCTACGGAAAGCGCCGCAGTACTCACAGAATTTCTCCTTCCATCCGAAAATGACGAGACAGAAATGCTTTCGCTCGGAATCGGCGGTGCGGAATTCTGTCACCTTACTATAATTTAGTAAAGTTTGAATTCTGTAGCGTTTTGGAAGAAACGGCTAGTCGGACAGCGCTATTCGCAAAGACCGCTGGCGAAAAGTTGGACCAGTGCAAGCCTGAGCGTGATTTGTCGCTAATTCGCCAAAAATGGAAGATGTCGAATTTGCTTTCCTCCGTTCGACGTATAGGTGGAGACTGGAAGCAGCCGAGAGATTCGAGCGGCGTCCCAGCTCCTAAGTTATAAGAAAAGGAGAGTTTAGAATGAGATTCATGTTGATCGTGAAGGCCAGCAAAGACAGCGAGGCGGGTGTCATGCCCTCGGGCGAGCTTATTGCCGCGATGTGCAAGTTTAATGAAGAGATGGCCAAAGCTGGTGTCTTGCTGGCGGGGGACGGGCTGCAGGCCAGTTCGAAGGGCGCGCGCGTCAGGTTTTCCCAAGGGAAGCGGACGGTGATTGACGGACCGTTTGCCGAAACCAAGGAATTGATTGCCGGATTCTGGTTGATCCAGGTGAAATCGCGCGAAGAGGCCATCGAATGGGCTAAACGGTCGCCGGCTCCGCACGAAAATCAGGATTGTGAAATTGAGGTGCGCCAGGTTTTTGAGGCCACTGATTTTCCCGCGGACGTTCTCCCGCCTGACGCTGCGGCCCGCGAGGAGGCATTGCGTGACGAACTGCAGAAGAAAGCCGCGAAGCGCTAGGGTGAGGATTTCTCCGGAAGACTGAGAAAGGTCGCCGCCAAATGAGAGAACGCCTCGCATGAAAATACCGAGCGGGGGCGAATAACAGCACACCCATCCCAATGAGGCGCTCGGCCCGCTGGACATTTACTCCGTGCCGCAGCGGAAGAGTGCTGCCAATGCGGCTCTTTAGGCCATAGCGCAGTCGCGTATACTTTTCGTCGTATGGCGCGGCAATTGAAAAGCGCGGAAGCGAAAACTTCCGGCGCGATTAAATTTGGCACTGACGGCTGGCGCGCGATTATCGCCGAAGAGTTTACGTTCGCGAACGCTCGGATCGTCGCCAACGCCATCGCGCGTTATGTAATACGTTCCGAAGATCCGCGAAAAGGGGTGATCATCGGTTACGATCACCGCTTTTCGTCGGACACCGTGGCCGCAGCGGTCGCCGAAGTCATCAGCGCAACCGGAACACCAGTGTGGC
>DATCOK010000380.1:0-2789 GCA_036564765.1 Candidatus Acidiferrum sp.
GGCCAGCGCATGCTGAGATCGTAGGCGGCGAAGTCAGCGGCGTCGCCGAGATGGGGATACCAACTGTCGCGGGCGCTGACGAAGAAGACGTCGTTGCCAGCATCGTCGATGATGTTGCCGCGATAGTGAAAACGTAAAGAAAACTCGCGATTGGCCGGGACGGCGCTCGGCAACACGACGAGAAGAAAATCGTTGCCGCGCGTGCTGCGCTCCTGCGGGGTGATGCCCTGATTTTGAAAATACTCAAGCGCTTGATTGCCGGGGCCGGTGACGGAGTCGACATTCAAGGCGCGCGAGAGAGTAAAAATGAGCAGGCGATCGCCAGTTCCATCGGCGCGCAGAGTCATGTTGGTGGTGGCCTCGAGAGAGTGGTCCGCGAGGATAGCGGTGTCGATGGAGTAGTGCAGCGCGTGATAGCCGGGAGCGGGAGGGGTAATGCCCGAGATCTTGTAGGAGGCCCACACGTCGTAGAAATCGCCGGCTTCGACCTTGCGTCCCTGGCCGAGGAGGAAAGGCTCGAGGCGCATGGGGTCGAGCAACAGATCGAAGGGTCCGGTGGCGATGCCGTCGAGGTTGGCGTAGAAATACGGTTGCGGGGAGGACATGAGAGTGCCGCCCACAATGCGCAGGGATTGCGGGGGTTGGAGATGCGTAAGAATCGCTTCCCAACGAGCCGAAGCGGCGGGATCGGGTTCCGGTGATATTTTTGCGAATTGAAATTGCTGGAGAAGGTCGGAGGCGGTGGTATCGGTGAAGCGGATGTAGGCGCTGGCAAAGTCCTGATCGAGTACGGGCGCGCCGAGGAAACGGCCTAGCTGCTGTTTTTCGACGATGTCGCGAGGGAGCGCGAGAACGTGGCCGCGACCGGCAAAGACCACGCCGGTGATCTGGCCATCGAGTGGGGAGAGGAAGATGAGCTGACCTTCGTCAAATGAGATTTTGGCGTCGCCGCGGCGAAGTTCAATGTGTTGTTCGGGTTTGATTCGGTAGGTGGATTGAGAATCGAGACGCAAAGAGTTAAGGGCGTCGTAGAGCTCGTGGGCGGTGCGGGTTGCGGCGGAGGAATGGTCCGCGACGGAGAAGGTCAGGATGGCTAGAAAGGCTGCGGCGAGCCTCATGTGGAGAGTGTAGTCATTTGTGGAGTGAGAGGACAGCGTAGGCAACGTTGGACTTGTTTTTGCATCGCGTGTACTGAGTTTCGCTGTGGACGGCTGGGCGTCTCCACGTTACGAACCCCAGCCTCCAAACCTGAGAGTGGGGCACCTCGGTTCATCTGTGCCCCCATTTAGCCTGGCCGAGCTTCTTTTTTGATAGACGGCTGACGCGACTGTCAGATAGGTGGTCGCCGGCGATTTGCTCGGGACAGGCAATTCTTTAGTAACAGCGTTGGACAGAGATGATTGTGTTGTTTTTATGGTGGTTAGAATAGAGAGATGGGGCATTCGTTCTTTCTGCAGTTGCCGCGATTGAGTTGGGGAGATGTGTGTGGTGGGTGCGGTAGGCGAACTGGGCGTAAGGCTTTTTTGGTGGGTTTGGTTTTTCTATTTTTTTCTGGTGGGGCTTGGGCGGATACGATTGTTTTGAAGAATGGGCGGAGGATTGCGGCTTTGCGTGCGGTGGAGCTGGGAGACAAAATTCAGTACGAGACGGCGGCGGGGGAATTGAGTATTCCCAAGTCGATCGTGGACCACATTGAGAAGGGCGGATCGGTGGGCGGCGCGAGTGCTTCGCACGCGACCGATGCGGCGAACCTGGCGATCACCGCGCCGGTGATGGATGCAGGCCGCGGAAATGTTCGGGCGATCGAGCGCGCGGCGGTGCATGACGGGGGGATTGATCGCGAGTACATTGCAAAACTGGAAGGCGAGTCGCGGAGCGGTTCGCGCGCGGCGGGATTGGATGCGGCAACGGGGCATCATGCGGCGGCGGTGTTCGAATTATCGCGCGGAGATTCGGAACATGCGCTGGCGGATGAGCGGACGGCGCTGACCTATGCGCCGGACGAGCCGCTGCTGCTGATGAATGTGGCGTACATGCACCTACGGCGCAGCGAATACAAGATGTCGCTCGAGTATCTGGAGCGAGCGCGGCGGGTAGCTCCGGACAGCGCGGACGTGCCAAAACTGGAGGGCTGGGCGTACTACGGGATGAATAAGTTGGATCGTGCGGTGGCGGAATGGAAAGAGGCGTTAGCGCTGCGGCCGGATGCGGAAGTGCAGGCGGCCCTGGAGAAGGCGGAGCGGGACAAGAAGGAAGAGGACAGCTACAAGGAAAACGAGAGCAGTCATTTTGTGTTGCGTTACAGCGGGGCCGAGGAGCCGGGACTGGCACGCGATGTTCTTCGTGCGCTGGAGGCGCACTACACGGCGATCTCTTCGGAATTAAATTTTTCGCCGCCGGATGCGATTGGGGTGATTTTGTATACGCAGCAGGCGTTCGCGGATATTACACGGGCACCGGCGTGGGCAGGCGCGCTGAATGACGGACGATTGCGTGTGCCGGTACAGGGATTGACGAGCGTTACGGATGATTTGTCGCGGGTGCTGAAGCATGAATTGACGCACAGTTTTGTGCAGCAGAAAGCGCACGGGCATGCGCCGACGTGGCTGCAGGAGGGGCTGGCACAGTGGATGGAAGGAAAGCGCAGCGGGGATAGCGCGGCTGTGTTGGTGCAGGTTTATGACAGCGGGCATTTTGCGCCGCTGGGACAGTTGGAAGGGTCGTGGATGGGATTTCCCGGGGATGCGGCGGCGTATTCTTACGCGTGGGCTTTGGCTAATGTGGAGTAC
>DATCOK010000381.1:0-2818 GCA_036564765.1 Candidatus Acidiferrum sp.
TGGAGTCCGAAGGATTCGCGGTGCAGACCAGCGGGCTGCGGCGTTCGAATCTGGTAGGCAGCGACATCGATCAACTGCTAGCGAAGAATGCGGTTACGCGGCTGACGCTGGCGCTGATGTACGCCACCGATTTTTTCGACCAGGTGGAGCATCGGATTCTGCCTGCATTGCGTGCCGGAACTGTGGTGCTGGCGGACCGTTTTATTTTCACGTTGATCGCACGCGGCGTGGTGCGCGGCATCAACCGCGATTACATGACCGGGTTGTACGCCATGGCGCTGCGCCCGCATCTGACGTTCTGGCTGAACGTGCGGCCGGAGACGGCCTTTGGCCGGGAATTTAAAAAATCACAGGCCATCAGTTACTGGGAAGCCGGCCGCGATATGTCGCTTTCGCACGATTTATACTGGTCGTTCATCCGCTACCAGACCATGATCAAACGGGAATTCGAAGTGATGGCCAAGCGCAATAATTTTATCGAGCTGGACGGCGAAGCCAGCGTCTCCAAAGTGAATAAAGAGTTGCGCCATCGCATCGGTGAACAGCTCGGCATCCGCGCCACCAAGTACACCCCCAGTTCCGCGCTCGCGCACCTCTGGCGCTAGCTCCACATGCCAGATCCGGTTCACATCGCTGCGATCGACGCCGGCTCGAACGCCGTGCGGCTTTCCGTCGCGCGCGCTTATTCCGCACTGGATATCGAAACGCTGCATGACGAGCGGTATCCGCTGCGTCTGGGAGAGAGCGTCTTCCTGCGCCATCGCTTCAGCGAAAAACTTTTTAAAAAGGGCATCAAGGCGTTTTGCTCGTTCAAAGAGACCATGGAGGACTTCGGCGTGACGAAATATCGCGCCGTGGCCACCAGCGCTTCGCGCGAGGCACGCAACCGCGACGCGTTTATCCGGCGCATTAAGCGCGAGACCGGGCTTGCGCTGGAAGTGATCAATGCCGCGGAGGAATCGCGGTTGGGCAGGGAAGCGGTGTTCGCGGCGCTCGGGCCGGAAAGTCCGCCACGGTGCATTATCGATCTGGGCGGCGGCAGCCTGGAACTGAGCATTCTGCGCGAGCGTGAAGTGGAACAGAGCGCGCATCTCGGCGTGGGCACGGTGCGGTTGATGACCACGCTGCAGTTGCCCGGAGTGATTCTGCCTTCGCAGGCGGAGCAGGTGCGCAAGTATGTGCGGGCACTGCTCGAATCGAAATTGCCGACGCGGCCGAACCTGGGCGAACAGGTGGTGGTGGCGCTGGGCGGCAATGCGGAGACGTTGGCGGGCATTGCGCCGGGGCCGCGGGAACATGGGCTGCCGATGCTGCAGCTTTCGCTGTTGCGCGACCGGCTGCCGGATATTTTGAAGCGTAACGTGCGCCAACGCATGAAGACCTACGCGGTGCGGCGGGATCGCGCGGACGTGATGGGCATCGCGGCGATCACCTTTCTGACCATCGGCCGGTACCTGAACGTGCGGTGCATGGCGATTCCGGCTGTAGGTGTGCGCGAAGGCATCTTGCAGGAGATTGCGCACGAGGCGTTCTCGCGCAAGGAGCCGCACCGTTATAACGCTGCGGCGCGGCAGGTCATCGCCAGCACGAGGAGCTTTGCGCGGCGCTTGCAATACGAAAAAGCGCATTCGGAGCACGTGCGCGAATTGAGCGTACTGCTTTTCGATCGTTTGCAGGCGGTGCATCATTTGCCGCCCCAGTCACGCGTGCTGCTCGAAGCCGGAGCGCTGCTGCACGACATCGGGCACGCCATTAGCCATCACGGGCATCATAAGCACGGCGAGTATCTGGCGTTGAACGGCGATATTCCTGGCTTAGAGGGGCGCGACCGGGCGGTAGTAGCCGCGCTGGTGCGCTATCACAACCGCAAGACGGAACCGGAAGGGCATCACGCGGCGTACTCGACACTTACGAATCTGGATAAGCGCATGACCCGGCGGCTGGCGTCGATTTTGCGCATTGCCGAAGGGCTCGATCATTCGCACCGGCAGCGCGTGACCAATCTGCATGCATCGTTTCAACGGGGCGCGGTGGGTATCCAGGTGCAGGCGCGAGGAGATGCGGCGGAAGATTTGCGGGATGCTACGCGGAGTTCTAACTTGTTTGAGAAAGAATTTCACGTGCGGTTACATTTTCGGCAGAGCGAGGGTTGAGGTGCGTTGAGATCGCAAGCGCGTGTTTATCGCGGCATAGTAGTTCGCAGGTTTTCACGGGAGAGATTGGAATGGACCTTTACGTTGTGCGCCATGGGATTGCGATTGACCGCGAGGACCCGAAGTGTCCGCCGGATCCGGAGCGCTATTTGACGGAGGACGGGCTGAAGAAAACCAAGCAGGCGGCGAAGGGCGTGGCGGCGCTGGGGATTTCGCCGGATCTTTTTCTATCGAGTCCGTACGTGCGGGCGATACAAACCGCGGAGGTATTTGCCGAGGCATTCGGTTATTCCAAGCAGAAAATTCGCAAGACGGACTTGCTGCTTCCTGGAGGGGAGCCTTCATCGCTCTTTCGGGAGTTGGCGAAGGATAAGAATTCGTCTTCGGTGTTTATTTTTGGACATGCCCCGCAGCTGGATGAGCTGATTGCCACGGCGTTTGGTAGCAAGCATAGGCTGACCGCGCTGAAGAAAGCTGGGGTGGCGGCGTTGCAGTTGAAGCGGGTGTCTCCGCCTAGCGCGGAGATGCTTTGGATGGCTACGCCGCGAATTTTGCGGCGGGTGCGGAAGTAAGAAGATCTGATTGGGTTGGGTATTGGCCCCACGCGCGAAACGGCGTTGGGGCTTTTTTTGTGACTGGCACCGAGTCGCTAAACTTCTTCAGGG
>DATCOK010000382.1:0-5465 GCA_036564765.1 Candidatus Acidiferrum sp.
CGTCCCGGCAATTTCCGGCTCGGTCACCATCCGCGTCAGTCCGTCGGTGCATAGCAGCAAAACGTCGCGCGGCAAAATGGTGTGTTCGTCGGCGTCGATCTGCACGTCCGGCTGCGTGCCCATGGCCCGCAACAGCACGCTTTGCATTTCGCTGCGCTCCGCTTCCGCCGCCGTCAGAATGCCCCGCCGAACCTGTTCGGCCACCAGCGAATGGTCGCTGGTCAGTTGCTGCAGCGCGCCGGCGCGCAGCAAATAGGCGCGGCTGTCGCCCACGTGCACGATGCTTAAGAATTCGTCATTAATCCACGCCGCGGTCAACGTCGCGCCCATGCCCTGCTGCTCCGGATGCGCGATGGCCGACTGATAAATTTTCTGGTTCGCAAAGTGCGCGGCGTTGTAAAGCCGCTTGGTCTCCTCGCTCCAGTTCGGCAATGCGCCGCCCGACACGGGAGCCTTTTCCTCGCCCGCCGAAACTTTGGCCATGGTTTCCACCGCCATGGCGCTGGCGATTTCGCCGTGGGCCTCGCCGCCCATCCCGTCGGAAATCACGAAGAGGTTCAGCGGCTGCACGATGCGAAAGCTATCTTCATTATTAGCGCGCTGCTGCCCGACGTCGCTTTTGCCGCCGCATACGATGCGCACAAATGCCCCTTTCCCGGTGACCGGTGTGATGGCCCGGCCGACACCCGGAGCGTGCCGGGAGGACAACCCCTGTTCACACGCTAGCAGACCCTAGTATGCACAGAAAGAGTCTGAACCTTACTGATTAGCAGCGTTTTGACTACATCTAACCTGCCTCGCCGAGCCAGCACAGCAGCCGTACGGCTCGGCGAACGCCTGATTGCCGCGAACTCACGATGCGGCTTCATCTTTCTGCAAGCCTCAACTACAATCCCGTGCATGTCCTCGCGCAGGTGCGCCCTGATTTTGCCGGGGCTCTGGCTCGTTTTGTTCCTGAGTGCGGTGCAGGCCCAGCAGCCACCGCCGCCCGCGTCCGGCGCCAGGATTTTGCTGCTGCCGCGTCGCATCGTTTCCGGCGAACGCGCCACCCTCGCGGTCCTCGATACCAACGGCCGGCTCACCCCTGGGGTGACCGTGAAGTTTTCGAATGGCGACCGCCTCACCACCGACGCCTCCGGCCGCGGGCTCTTCGTAGCCCCGCTCAACCCGGGTCTAATTTACGCCTCGATTTCCGGGCGGCCCGGGCGCGTGGCTACCACGATTCTCGTGCCCACGGACCCCGGTCTGGCACAGGCCGGGGTCCGCTCAGCCCCGCGCCTTGCATCGTTAAGCGATCGCTTCGACATTCTGGGTGCCGGATTTTGTGGCGACGCTGACGCCAACACTGTAAATATCGGAGGACTCGCGGCCATTGTGCTGGCATCATCACCCGCCGCTCTGGTAGTTCTGCCGCCAGCGGAAATGGATCCCGGCTCCGCGCCAGTTGAAATCACTTGCGGCAAAAACACCATTCCATCATTCCACATGACTTTCCTGGGGCTGGAATTACACGCGGACTCGTCGCCGTTGGCGGGCGGCGAGCACCGCCGCCTGACCGTGAGTGTCACGGGAACGACGGCGAAGATTTCTTTGGAAGCAAAAAACCTCGCGCCGGAAATAGCGGACCTGGTCGGCGGCAATCTGGTGCGCCATCTCTCTTCAGGTGGCGCCGACAACAACGCGCGGTTCGAAGTGGTGGGCCGCAAGCGCGGCAGCTTCCTGATTTCGATCCGCTTACTAACGGTGTTGGCGCGCCCTACCCCCTAGGGACCGATCCCGTATATCTGCCACTTGTGAAACTACAATTCTTCGGGTGCTGGGCACTCTGTCGGCCACTAGTACCTTGGTTCCAGTTGCAGTTGCGCCACGCGCCCCGCTCACCGGCCACTTCCCGCGCCAGTGTTCCCCTAAAATAAGTGCAGGACTATGCGATTGCAGCTACAAAACGCCTGGGGATTGATGCGCACGGGGCGCGTGCGCATCCTGTGGATCGTGCTGGGCGCCATGCTGCTCGTCAGCGCGCTGCCCATCGGCCTGTATCACCGTCAGGTGCTGAAATTGAGCCAGGAGAAACTGGCGGACACCGAGCGCGTGCAGCAGACCGATTTGACCCGCTCGCTCTCGCAGGAGACCCAGTTTTTTGAATCGAACCTCACCCAGCAGTTGTTGAGCGAACGCCAGATTCTGGCGTTGACCGGCTTGATTGACGATGTCGAAGACCCCGTTTCGGAGCCCAAAGTCACCCGCCTGCTGGAAAATTTTGTCGACAGCAACCGCGCGACCTTTATCTATCTGACCGCGGTGGGCCGCTCCGGCAAAGGCACCAGCGCTTCCCAAGGAAATTTTCGCGCGGAAAAAGATCCGTTCGTCGCCAAGGCGCTGCAACGCGCCTTTGTAACCTGTATGCAGTCGCAGCAGCTCAACGTGGTTAAGTTTCGCAGCGATCCCCTGGCGCTGGCGCCCGATAATCGACCGGCATTCGTGATCGCCGTGCCGCTGCGCGACGTCAGCGATCACTTTACCGGCATGCTCGCTGCGGTAGTTTCGCTCGACACCATTCTCCACCGTTTGCAGGAAGCCAGCGTACGCGGCCGCACCGTTTTCATCGTGGATCACTACGGCCACATCGTGGCGCATCCCGACACGAAAAATTATGTCCCGGGCGCGGACGCCAGCTCCAACTCGCTCGTGACCCAGATCACCGCGCTGCCCCAGGAGTTGCGTAATACCGAGACGGTGCGCTTCACCGAAAAAGATAAGGGCCGCGTGGTCGAAATGATCGGAACCTACAGCACCTTTCCGGAGGTCAACTGGGCGGTCATTGCCGAGCGCAGCCTCGAAGAGGCCCGCGCCGATGCCGGCGTGAACGAATTGAACCGCCAGGCCCTGGCCTTCGTGAGCGTGGTAGTTCTCGCCGCGATATGCCTCGGATACTTTTTTGCGGTGGGCATCAGTGGCCCGATTCGCGGCTTGGCCGAGTCAACGCGCGCTATCAGCCGCGGCGAGTTTCATCAGCGTTCCGCGGTACGCGGGGCCTCCGAAATCAGCGAGCTGGCGGAGAATTTCAACAAAATGGCCGGCGACATCGAAGAGTATATCGAGCGCCTGAAAGAAGCGGCGGAAGAAAACCGCGAGCTGTTCATCGGCTCGATCCGCATGCTGGCCGCGGCCATCGACGAAAAGGATCCCTATACCCGTGGTCACTCCGGCCGCGTGGCGAAATATTCCATGTTGCTGGGACAGGAATTGGGCCTCTCGCCGGAAGTCCTCGACACGCTGCGCATTTCCGCGCTGCTGCATGACGTCGGGAAAATCGGCGTGGAAGACCGTGTATTAAAGAAGCCCGGTGCGCTGACCGCCGAAGAGTTCGAACTGATGAAGCAGCACACCATCAAGGGCGCCAACATCATGCGCCCGGTTTCGCAACTGAAAGAGATGCTGCCGGGTATCGAATTGCATCACGAGCACATGGACGGGCGCGGCTATCCCTACGGGTTGCAGGGCGACCAGATTCCCCTGATGGCGCGCATCATCGGCGTGGCCGATACGCTGGACGCCATGACCACCAACCGGCCGTATCAGTCGGCCATGGAAATTGATTACGCCTTGACGCGTATCAAGACGCTGAAAGGCACGAAGTTTGATGAAGAGGTGGTGGCCGCGCTGGATTCCGTGATTACTTCCGGAAAATTGCGCCTGACGGCTGTAGAAGTGCACGTCTGATTTTTTCGGTCCCGCTTCCCTTTCCTACCATCTCGGTTTTTCGCCAGTCGTGACGCGACTCCGGTTTGAGCGCCTGTTCGCGCGCTTCTGCTACAATTTCTCCACGCGCTATTCTCCGCGCACTCACTCGCTATGATTTCACTTTTTGGGCCGCCCGAGCCGACACTTCTCGAGAAGCTGAAGACTTCCGTCAGCAAGACCAAGTCGGTGTTGTCCGAGACCGTCGACACCATTTTTCAGGGCGAGCGCCAGATCGATCCGGCGCTTCTCAAGGAACTGGAGACCGCGCTGCTGTCCGCGGACTTGGGCGTCACGCCCACGCGCGAAATTCTGGACGCCGTGCGCGAAAAACTGGACCGCAACGCCCTGGCCAACGGCGAAGAGTTGAAGCGCGAGATTAAATCACAAATCGTACGCATCCTGATGGAGACCAAAGGCGCGGATGTCTGGAAGCAGGGCACCTCTCTCAATGGCAGCGGTCCGCGCGTGATTTTTGTGGTGGGCGTCAACGGCGCCGGCAAAACCACCAGCATCGGCAAGCTCGCCAACCGCCTGAAGCAGGAAGGCCTCACTGTGGTCCTGTGCGCAGCGGATACCTTTCGCGCCGCGGCCATCGAGCAACTGGAAATCTGGGCGCAGCGCAACGGCATTGAAGTGGTGAAGCAGAAATTTGGTTCAGATCCGGCGGCGGTGGTGTACGACGCCGTCGCGGCAGCCAAAGCACGCAAAGCGGATGCCGTGATTGTCGATACCGCGGGTCGCCTGCACACCAAGTCGAACTTGATGGCCGAACTCGAAAAGATGAAACGCACCGCCGCAAAAGTAATTCCCGGCGCGCCGCATGACGTGTTACTGGTCCTGGACGCCACCACCGGACAGAACGGCTTGGCGCAGGCCCGCGAGTTTACCAACGCGGTGGGCGTGACCGGAATTATTCTCACCAAACTGGACGGCACCGCCAAGGGCGGCATCGTGGTGGCCATCGCGCGGGCGCTGCGCTTGCCGATCCGTTTCGTGGGCACCGGCGAACAGATCAACGATATGGTTCCGTTCGACGCGCAAACCTACGCCGACTCGCTGTTCAACTAAATCGTGGACCACAACGCTAACGGATATATGCAGCGCGCGCTCAATTTGGCGCGCAAAGGCACCGCTCTGGCCAGCCCCAATCCGCTGGTCGGTTGCGTCCTCGTGCGCGAAGGGCAAATCGTCGGCGAAGGTTTTCATCAGTACGAGTGGCGCGATCACGCCGAAGTCGTAGCCATCAAGTCGGCCGGAGAAAAAGCCCGCGGCGCCACCATGTATGTGACGCTGGAGCCATGCAACCACACCGGGCGCACCGGGCCGTGCACCGAAGCCATCATCGCCGCGGGAATTGCGCGCGTGGTGGCCACCATCGAAGATCCCAACGCGGTAGTGGCGGGCCAAGGCTTTGCGCGTTTGCGCGCCGCAAGCGTGGAAGTCTTCACCGGAATAATGGAAGAAGAAGCGCGGCGCCTGAACGAACCGTTCGCGAAATGGATCCGTACCAAAACGCCGCTGGTCACGCTGAAGTCAGCGATGACCCTCGACGGGCAACTCGCTCTGCCGCGCGCAGACCAAAGCAAAGGCAAAAACAAAAATCGCGCGTGGGTCACCTCCGAACAATCCCGCGCCGAAGTGCAACGCATGCGCCACGCCGCGGATGCGCTGCTCACCGGCATCGGCACGGTGCTGGCCGACGATCCGCTGTTGACCGATCG
>DATCOK010000383.1:0-2766 GCA_036564765.1 Candidatus Acidiferrum sp.
TCCAAGGCGTCCGCGTCTTTTGATGCGCCTTCAAAGAGTTGATTCGCAAACGCCTGAGTGGTGTCGGAAGCTTTAGCTGCTCGCCAGAATTTAGCTTCTAGTTTTTTAGGCTCCTGGCGGCTCATGTCCCATTGGAATAACATCTGCATGGCAAATTCGCGAGATTTTGTGCGCAAAGAGGACATCAGGCGCGCCGCAGCTTTCTTTCGGCGGGCGCCAAAGCCCCTGCAACATCGGCGCTGAGTTGTAGAGAAAGACGCGCCATCTCAATCGCCGCCAATCCGGAGTCGTATCCTTTATTGCCGTGGGCGCCGCCGGCACGATCTTCGGCTTGCTTCTGGGTTTCACAAGTCAGCACACAAAAAATAATGGGCACGCCGGTATCCATCTGTGCGAGCTGCAAGCCTCGCGCGGTCTCGGAACAGACATAGTCGTAGTGTGTGGTTTCTCCGCGGATTACGCAGCCAATCGCGATCAGAGCGTGGTACTCGCCGGAGAGGGCCAACTTCTTCGCTGCCAGTGGCAGTTCGAACGCGCCGGGCACGTACAATATTTTCACATCGTCCTTCGCTGTGCCGGAGCGCGCCAGCGCGTCGATTGCGCCATCGAGCAGGCGATCGGTAATTAAGCTGTTGAAGCGGCTGACCATAATTCCAAAGCGCAACCCGCTGGCGTCTGCCTGGTTGTGCAGTTTTTCCGATTGCAAGTTCTTTGCCATGCGATTCGCCGATGAAGCTGCTACTTTCCTTTGAACTGTCCGGGACGTTTTTCTAGAAAGGCCTTGGTGCCCTCGCGCATGTCTTCCGTAGTGCACGCCAGCCCAAACAGCGTGGCCTCGAGAAACATGCCCTCCTCCTGGCCCATTTCCATGCCGCGCTCGATAGCTTCCATAGTGAACTTCACCGCCAGCGGAGCGTTCGCGATAATTTTCTTGGCCATGGCTTCCGCGGCGGGCAACAGTTCGGCGGGTTCATATACGTGATTCACCAGCCCGATGCGCAGGGCCTCTTCCGCGCTAATCATCTCGCCGGTGAGGCACAATTCCTGAGCGACCCCTTTGCCGCACAACCGCGCCAAGCGCTGCGAGCCCCCGTAGCCGGGGATAATGCCCAGTTTCACCTCCGGTTGCCCGAGCCTCGCGCTCTTGCTGGCGATTCGGATGGTGCAGGCCAGGGCCAGTTCGCAGCCGCCGCCGAGAGCGAATCCATTGATCGCGCAGATCGACGGTTTGCCCAAAGTTTCGAGCAAGTGAAAAACACCTTGTCCGAACAGAGAAGTTTCGCGGCCGCCCACGGGAATCTGCTGCGACAATTCGCCGATGTCGGCGCCAGCGACAAACGACTTTTCTCCTGCGCCGGTGAGAATCAATACGCGCACCGCGTCATCGTCGCGAGCTTCGAGCAGCGCATGCTGTAACTCTTCGACTGTTTTGCGATTCAAGGCATTTAGCACCTTGGGGCGATTGAAGGTGATGTGCGCGATGCTATCTTTCTTTTCGTACAGCAGATTGTCGTAGGCCATTCCGCCTCAATCCATTTCCAATTCACAAAGTTTACGCCGAACTTCGCAGCTCATCCCGCGCCTACTTCAAAACTTCATGGCTTTTGGATTTTGAGGATCGCTGTAATCGTAAAAACCGCGCCCGGACTTTTTTCCATTCCATCCGGCTAGCACCATGCGCTTTAACAGCGGCGGTGCGGCGAACCTCCGCTCGCGAAATTCATCGAACATGATATTTGCGATGAAGTAGGTGGTATCCAGTCCGACGAAATCCAGCAAGGTCAGCGGCCCCATGGGATGACCACAGCCGAGCTTCATGGAATTATCGATGTCCTCGATGGAGCCGACGCCTTCTTCGAGCGCGCGAATGGCGTCCAGCAAATACGGGACCAGCAGACGGTTCACGATGAAGCCGGTGCTGTCGTGAGCGCGCACCGGGCTCTTGCCCAGTTTGGCGCCGAACGCAACCATCTCTTCATAAACCGCAGGGTCGGTCGCAATCGTGCGCACCACTTCCACCAATTTCATCACTGGCACGGGATTAAAGAAGTGCAGCCCCACGAAGCGTTCCGGGCGTGTCGTCGCCGCGGCAATTTCGGTGATGGTCAGCGAAGAAGTGTTGCTGGCGAAAATGGTCGATGGCGGACAGATACTGTCCAGCGCGCTGAAGAGTTCGCGCTTGGCCGGTAATTGCTCGATGATCGCTTCGATCACCACATCGCAGTCTTTGAAGTCCTCGAGCGCAGTAGTGCCTTTCAAGCGGCTGCGAATTTCAGTTTTCTTAGTTTCGTCAATTGTCCCTTTTTCCATCAGGCGCGCGAGATTCTTGTCGATGTTCTTTAAACCTTTTTCGACAATTTCACTGCTGACTTCACGCACCACGGTGGTGAATCCCGCAGCGGCCGCAACTTGCGCAATGCCCGAGCCCATCAAACCACACCCTACGACTCCCACTTTTTGAATCGCCATTGGTCCTCTATTTCGTGATGTGCCGCACGCGGGCGGTCAGTTATACAACGCTTCCACAATCATGGCGATGCCTTGGCCGCCGCCAATGCACGCCGTGGTCAAACCGTAGCGCAAGTTATTTCGCCGCAACTCGTTAAGAATGGTGATCACCAAGCGGGTGCCGGTGGCTCCGAGGGGATGACCGAGGGCGATGGCGCCGCCGTTTACATTGGTTTTGTCGCGATTCAGTCCAAGGGCCTTCTCCACTGCCAGGTATTGCGCCGCAAAAGCCTCGTTCACTTCCACGCGGTCCATCTG
>DATCOK010000384.1:0-3527 GCA_036564765.1 Candidatus Acidiferrum sp.
GAGCCGGTGCACTCGAGCACGATCGTGTCGCCGACTTCGAGGTCTTCAACATCAGCGCCTGAACGGCAATGCGTAGACCGTTGAGATTTCCGAGCGCGACTTCGTGGATGGGCTCGCCATTGAGTTCAACGGCCGGATTCACTTCCAAGGCATAGCACTGGCCATTGGCGCTTTCGAATCTTCGCAACACCGTTCCGTTAATGCTCACTCCGGGACGCCAGAATTCCGATCCAAGAAAACTGTTAGCTACGTCGCCGGTGCGGCCTTTCAATTTCTTCGCCATGTAGCGTCTCCTCAGTGTTGGTGTGAATGATCAGCAGAATGCGTCGTTGCCGCGCGGGCGAATCCGGTAAACACGGTAGAGAAGCGCACGGAAGTTTTATGACGGGTCAACGTGCGGGGGCGGTAGCTACTCCGATGTGCTTGTCGGCGGCGCCGTAGTAGAAGAGCCAGCGTTGACCGTCGCGGACGGCGCCTTCGACAAAGACAACGTTGGGGACCTGGCCTATCTTTTCCCAGTCTTTTTCCGGCTTGAAGATGGGTTGCTCGGAACGGGCGAGGACTTTGGTGGGATCTTTTTTGTCGAAGAGTACCCATCCGGTGGAGTAGAGGAGGTGGTCGTCGGCGCCGTTGTAGATGAGAAATATTCCTTGGGGAAGGATCATGGGCGCGGGTCCAGGCTCGACCACTTTGGAGTCGAACGTTCCCGGGCGGCTAGCAAGTACAGGGCGATCAAGAACATCCGACCAGTGGAGCAAATCGTTGGAGGAGGCCACGCCCATCTGGCTGCCTTGATTTTTGTCGTCGGCCAGATAGTACATCCAATATTTGCCATTAATTTTTTCGGGGACGATGGCGCCGGACTTGGTCCAGTTGACGTTCCACTTGCCCTGGTAGGCGGGGAGTATGATGCCGCGGCGCTGCCAGTGGAGCAAATCGGTCGAGGTGGCTAGGCAGAGCTGCGCATCTTTTTTGCCGGCGGCAGCGCCATCGACGTTGTTGTAACCGGTGTAGGTCAAATAGTAAGTGTCGCCAATTTTTTGCAGGCGCGGATCTTCGACACCTCCACCTTTTTCGTAAGGAGCCTCGCCGGTCATTACGGGAGTGGCACTGCGCGCAAAGTGAATGCCGTCCTGACTGGTGGCGTAGCCGAGCGAAGAAGCGCCTTGGCGGTCCTGGGCGCGGTAGAGCATGACGTAGACGCCATCTTTTTTGATGACGGAGGGATTGAATGTGCCGGCGGATTCGAAGGCGTCGCCTTGCGGAGACAAAACAGGGCCTTCCGTAAGTCGAGTCCAGTTGCCGAAGGGCGGAGTGAACGAGGACTTTGCGAAGAGAGCTAGCGCAAGAACAGAAACGACTGGAAGAAGCGTTACGAAGGCAGCGCGGAGTTTATTTTTCGGGATCATTGATTGGGACTCGACGAAATTCCGCTGAGCGCAGTGCAAGTTTGGCTGGGTGGCGAGATTTTTACAAGATTTGTGTCAATGCGGGAAGCCGATTTAATTCCTGAACTACGTTTACTCCTGGCGTAACGCTTGCATGGGGTCGGTGTGGGAGGCGCGCCAGGCGGGCAAGAAACAGGCGATGGAAGCGGTGATGAGCATGACGAGCACCGCAGAGCCGTAGGCCAGCGGATCGCGCGGACTGACTTTGAAAAGAAGATGTCCGAGCAGGCGAGTCAGAGTGAGCGCGGCCACCGCGCCGAGCAGAATGCCGCCGCCGGTGAGGAGCAGGCCCCGAGACATCACGAGGCGCAGAAGGTCGGAAGCACCGGCGCCGAGAGTCATGCGCAATCCGAGCTCGCGAGTACCTTGTGAGACGGCGTAGGACATCACGCCGTAGAGACCAATGGCGGAGAGAAGAAGCGCGAGAGTGCCGAGAACTCCGACGAGAGTTACGGCGACTTTTTGCGCCGAGGTGGAGCGCTCGAGTTGTTCCTGCAAAGTGATGACTTCGTAGGGAGCGAGATTACCGTCGAGAGCGTGAACTTCGCGGGCGAGTTCGGTGGCGATGATGGAGGCGCTTAGCGGCGTACGAATGTTCAAGCCGGCACGAACGGAAGGATTCTGGCGCAACGGGACGTAGAAAAACGGTTTGGGGAGTTCGCGGACGCTGTTGTACTTGGCATCTTTGGCTACCCCGATGATTTGCAGCCATCGCCCTTTGACCTGCACACGCTGGCCGATCGGATTTTGCTGACGCCAGTATTTTGCCGCCATGGTCTCGTTGACGATGGCGACGGGCGCGGCGGTGTCGTCATCGGCAGCGGTAAAGACGCGACCGGATTGTAGAGGAATGCCCATGGTGGCGAAGTAGTCGGGGCCGACTTCGTTGTAATTCACGGTGGGTTGCTCTTCGGGAGGCGGCTGGTAGCCGTCGACGGCGATAAAGGATTCGGAAAAGGAACCAAAACCGAGAGGAGTGACGCGGGCGAACGCGGCGGACTCGACGCCGGGAAGGGATTGAACGCGGCTCAAAAGTTCGCCCTGAAAAGTCTTGGCGCGTTGCAAATCATAGCCGGCGGAAACGAGATCGACGGCGGTGTTCAAAACATTGTGCGTGGAGAAGCCAGGGCTGGTGCTGCGGATTTTTTGGAGGCTTTCGAGCAGCAGGCTGGAGCCGACGAGCAAAACAAAACAGAGGGAGACTTGCACGAGGACCAGCGATGAACGCAGAAAGGCGCGACCACGGCCGCCGACTACTCCGGCAGATTCGGATTTGAGTGCGCCGGCCAGATCGATTTTACGATTCTGCATGGCGGGGACAAGACCGAGCAGGATGGTAGTGAGCAAACAGACCGCGGCGCTGGCGATGAGCACGCGCCAATCGATCTCACCGGGGAGATGCATAGCGACACCGACGCGCGCGGGGAAAAGCAGTACGAGAGCGTGGCGGCACCAATGCGCGACGAGGATTCCGCCGGCGGCACCGAGCGTCGAGAGAATCAAGCCTTCGGTGAAAAGCTGTTTAAGGAGGCGGCCGCTGCCAGCACCGAGTGCGAGGCGCACGGTCATCTCGTGGCGGCGCGCGAAAGCGCGAACGAGCAGGAGATTGCCGACATTGGAGCAGGCGATGAGTAGAACGAGAAACACGACGACCAGCATGATTTCGAGAGTGGGGAGCAGCGCGCCGGCATTGTTGAAAGGCGTTTGCCAGAGCGGCCACAACTTCACGCCACGACCGCGATTAGTTTCCGGATAAGCGGCTTCGAGGCGGGTAGCGATGGCGCTCAGTTCCTGCTGAGCCTGGACACCGGTTACGCCGGGCTTGAGCTGGGCGTAGGATTCGATCCAGCGGGCGCTGCGATCTTCGAGTTTGTAACCGCCTGTTTCAAAGATTTCTTCCATGGAGGCGGGAACCCAGAACTGCATGGCCCAGCCGACGAACGTTCCGTAAAAACCGTCGGGAGCGACGCCGATGATGGTGTGAACGACGCCATTGAGGCGTTGAGTTTTGCCGACGATTTGGTGGTCACCTTGGAAACGCGATTGCCAGAACTGATAACTGATGACCACAACGGGATG
>DATCOK010000385.1:0-1757 GCA_036564765.1 Candidatus Acidiferrum sp.
CCACCAAAGAACTAAAAACCGCCATGCAGTTGGACGGAAAGAACCTCACCTATCTGAAAGATTTGGGCACGTCCTACTACCTCGCCGGCGATTGCCAATCCACGCTCGCGGTCTTCGATCTGGTGGCTAAAACAGAAACGCCCGCTGCCGGCCCCTGGTTTATCCGCGCGCTCTGCTACGATAAGCTGAATCAACCGAAGCCCGCGCTCGACGCCTACCAGAAATTTCTCGACCTGGACCAAGGCAAAAATGCCGATCAGGTCTGGCAAGCGCAGGAGCGCAGTAAGGTGCTGCGCAAAATGCTGGAGCATAAGCGATAGCGATGAGCGTCCGGCGTCTGACCAGCGGGATTCTTCTGTGCGCTGCGCTGATTTTCTGCGTGACCAGCATGGCCGCCGACAAACTCGCCGAGCTGCAGGCCCATTTCGATCGCGAATCCAACCCTGTGCGTCGCGCCAAATTGCTGGAAAAATTGGGCGACGCTCAATTCCAAGAAGCCCGCCGCGCCTACAAGGCCAACGATCTCGTGACCGTCGGCATCGTATTCGAGAAATACCGCGACAACGCCCGCGTAGCCTTCGACGGCCTCCAACAGAAGCACGCCGATGCCGAGCGCCAGTCCAACGGCTACCGCCAACTCGAAATTCACGTGCGCCGCGGCATCCGCGAGGTCGACGAAGTCTTGCTGAGAATTCCTGACGAGTACCAGCCGCCGCTTCAGTTGGTCCGCAAAGATCTCGACACCATCGATCGCGAGTTGATCGGCATGCTCTTCCGCCATCCCGGCGATCAGCCGGTACCGCATCCCGCGCCCCCGGCGCCCGGCACTACGCCTGCCGCACCTTCGCAACCGGAGGTCCAGCCATGAAAAGTTTCCTGAAAATTGCGTTTAGTTTGTTTTTCGCTTTGTTGGTTTTGTCGGCTCCGGCTCTCCCTCAGGAACAAAAAGACTACTTGTCGTCGCTCGAAGCCGACAAAATCCGCGACGCCGAAACCACCAACGAACGCATCAAATTATTTTTAACCTTCGCCGACGATCGTCTGAAGAAATTTCAGTACGAACTCGAGCATCCCTCCGGCAATCGCCACATCGACATGCTTAACTCCTTGCTGAACGCCTATGGCGGTTGCGTTGACGACGCAGCAGATCTGATTCAACTCGGAATCCAGCGCCAGGAAAATATCCGCGCCGCCGTCGACTCGATGGCCTCACAGTCCAAAGGTTTTCTCGCCACCCTGGAAAAACTGCAAGCTTCCGGCGCCCCGGACCTGGACGCCTACAAGAGCAATCTGGACGACGCCATCGAAGGCACCCGCGACGCCATGAACGAATCGCAAAAAGCTACCAAGAAAGTCGCGCCCCCGCCGGTGCGGCGGAAAAATTAGCCGCGTGAGATTCAAACCGCGTTCGAACCGCGCCACCCCATGCGCCAGAACTTCGCCATGAAAATCATTACGCCCATCCCCGGCGGCAGCGCCCTTTTTCAGCGCGTCTTCACCAGGCTTGGCTGCAGCGACCGTCCACCGCGTTTTCGCGTCGACTTTTATCCCTACGCCAGCCTGTGCCTCACCATTCGCCGCCGCGACGAAGTCATGCACGTGCGCTTTTCCGATTTACTCCAGCGCGCCCCGCTCCCCGTGCTGGAAGGCGGCGCCGCGCTGCTGCTTTCTCGCGTCTACCGCCGCAAAGCGCCGCGCGCGCTCATCGAGCCCTATCTCGAATACGCCCGCTCGCACAAAACGCGCAACCGCATCAG
>DATCOK010000386.1:0-5995 GCA_036564765.1 Candidatus Acidiferrum sp.
CGCTTCATGTACGGCGGGTCGCTTACCAGGAAACTCGTCAGAATCAGCGAAATGATTCCCACCGGCACATTGATGTAGAAAATCCAGCGCCACGAAAAACTATCCGTTATCCATCCGCCCAGCCAAGGCCCGATCGTCGGCGCCACCACCACCGCTAACCCATACACCGCGAAGGCCATGCCGCGCTTTTCGAACGAAAACGTGTCGTTCAGAATGGCCTGCTCGCTGGGCTGCAATCCACCGCCGCCCGCCCCCTGCAGAATCCGGAAGAACACCAGCACGCCCAGACTCGGCGCCAGCCCGCACAAAAAAGAACTCACCGTAAACAGAGCCACGCACGACATGTAAAACCGCTTGCGCCCGAAAAAGCTCGATAGCCAGCCCGAAAGCGGCAGCACAATCGCATTCGAAACCAGGTACGACGTCAGCACCCAGGTGGATTCGTCCGAGCCCGCCGACAGATTTCCCGCGATGTGCGGCAACGCCACGTTCGCAATCGACGTATCCAGCACTTCCATAAACGTCGCGAGCGTGACTGTAACGGCGATCACCCACGGGTTGATCGACCCGTCCGGCATCCGCAATTTCGATAAAATCTTGTTACGCATCGCTCTTGAACAGTCCTCGCGTTCCGCTTACTTGGTTATGACCGTGACATCCACATTCATTCCCGGCCGTAATACCGCTTTATCCGAGCCCATAGGATTTAGGACGATCTTCACTGGGATTCGTTGCACCACTTTCACGAAATTCCCCGTGGCGTTTTCCGGCGGCAGCAGACTCAGCACCGCGCCAGTCGCTCCCGCGATCGAATCCACGTGTCCCTCGAACGTTTTTCCATACGTATCCACGTGCACTTCCGCCTTTTGCCCCGCCTGCATCTTTTTCAACTGCGTCTCTTTGAAGTTGGCCGTCACCCACACATCCTGCAGCGGCACCACAACCAGCAATCCTTGTCCCGGCTGCACGATTTGTCCCGCCTCCACCTGCTTGTGCGTCGCCACGCCGTCGATCGGCGCCACGATTTCCGTGTAGCTCAAATTCAGCTGGGCCGCGTCCAGCATGGCCTGCGCCTGCTGCACTTTGGCTTGCTTGCCCTGCGCGTCCGCGCTCTTCATGCTGATCTGCTGCGTGTCCGCTCGCGCTGCCGTAACTCCTGCCCGCGCTTGCTCCACGCGCGCTTGCGCCGCATTCAACTGGGCCTTGGCAATCTGGATGTTGCTTTGCGCCTGCGCGATTTTTTCTTCTTCCGCCTTCAGCGCACTCGCCGAAGCGTCTGCGTTGGCCCTCGCCGCGTCAAACTGCTGCTTGGAAATCTCACCCTTATCCATCAGCGGCTTGTAACGCGCCAGGTCCGCCTGCGCCAGTTGCGCATTCGCGCGGCTCTTTGCCACATTCGCTTGTGCAAACGAAAGATCCGAATTTTGCGCTTGGCTGTACGCGGCTTGCGCCCGCGCCAGGTCCGCTTCCGCTCCCAGCAATCCCGCGCTCGCGCTGGAATTCCCGCTGGCCACGTTCTCGCGCGTACGCGGCACGTCCACGTTGGCCGATTGCGCTTCGCTTTGCGCCAATGCCAGCGCCGCCTTCGCGTTATCCAGCGCCGCCTGGTAATCGCGCGGATCGATCTTCACCAAAATCTGTCCTGCCTTCACCGGCTCGTTGTCATGCACTAACACTTGGGCGACCCGTCCAGAAATCTTCGCCGCGATCGGCGTGATGTGCCCGTCCACCTGCGCGTCGTCCGTTGACTCGCGATTGCGGTAATAGAGAAATAGCGCCATTGCGACAATGACCACCAGAAGCGCCGCCGTACCCAGCAACCGCCGTACTTTCGGGCTCTTCAATCCCTTTGGCGGCTCCGGAGGCGGAGGCTCCTCCAGCGTCACCGGCACCCGCGGCGCGTTTTCTAGCCCGACTTCAATCTCAATGCTCATCGTTTCCTCGCTCGTCCTCACTTCGCGTACACGCGTTCCATCTGCCCGACCGACCGCGCCAAGTCCGCGCGCGCCTGATTGAAGCGGTACAGAGCGGCAATCTGATTGTCGTTCGCGCGCGCCAGAGAATCCTGCGCCTGGATTACTTCAATGTTGTTGGCCACCCCCGCGCGAAAACGGTCCCGCGCCTGGTCCACTTCTTCTTTCGAAAGCTGCACGCCCAGGTTCGCCACCTGCACTTCGTTTTTCGCCGAGGTCAGATTGACCAGCGCCGTCTTCACATCCAGCCCGATCTGGTTGCGCAAATCGTCTTGCTGCTGTTGCAGCCGCCGAATTTCCAGATCTGCCCGCACCGTCTCCGCGCGAATCCGCCCGCCGGTAAACAGCGGCATGTTCAGCGCCACTTCATAGTTGTACGTAGGAATCCCGTTGTTGAGCCGCGTGCCCTGGTACGCCCACTCGCCATCCACGTGCACCGCCGGCAGCCGTGTATCCCACGCCTGTTTCTTCTGCGATTGCGCTGCTTTGATCTGATCGTTCAGCGCTTTCCATTCCTGCCGCTCTCCCAGCGCCTGCTCGATGCTCTGTTCCACTTCCGGTTGCGGTGTTTCGAAATAGCTCAGCGAGTCGGCCAGCTCCACGATCTGCCGCGGATCCAGGTTCAGCAGCCGGCTCAGTGCATACAAAGAAGTTTCGCGGCTCGCTTCCGCTTCCAGCAGCCGCTGCTTCTCGTTCTGCAGCTCCACGTTCGAACGCAGCGTGTCGATACCCGTGCCCACGCCCTCCTTCTGCAAGTCCGCCGCCTGGTCATAAAGCGCTTGCGCCAGTTCCACCCGCGAACTCGCCGCCTGCACCGTAGCGATATCCCGCAAAGTGCCGATGTACTGCGACACCACCAGCAAAATCACTTGCTCGCGCGTCGACAAACTATTAGCCTTCGCGGCACTCGCCAGCGAACGCTGCGCTTGATAACGCCGCCACAACGTCAAATCAAAAACCGGCGCGGAAAACGACGGTCCCGCTTGAAATACCTGAAACGGTCCGATGTGTTGCGGAAATCCCGGGAAAGGCCGGCCGAAATTTGCCTCCAGGTTCGAACGCCGGATCGAGTCGCTGGCTTCCAGTTCGGCCTGCGGCAACAACGCCGCCCGCGCCACGTTCTTGTCCTGCACCGCTTCCGCCGCTTGAAGCACTGCAACCTGCGCCGTAGTGTTTTGCTTCAGTGCCAGCGCCACCGCCTGGTCCAGCGTCAAACGCAGCACTTGGTTCGGGGGATTCGACGGCAGCGCATTCCGGCGATCCGCCGTTTGCGCCCGCAAGGAGCCGCCCGTCAGCGTCAGGCTCCCGAGCAACACGTAAAAGATAATCGGGGTACGCTTCTTTTTCTTTTCGCTTTCGTCTTTATCCAAATTTTCCTTCGAAGAGATCTCCCGCACGATCGCTTGGTTCAAGCAACCCTCCGCGACCAACTTTCCGCCTTGGCTGTGAATCTCCCTCAATGCCGCCTTGCCAGCCGCGTCGATAAAACTTACCCCGCAAAGGTTCACGCTCAGCCGATCCTCAGGAGCAGCGTTCGCGCGCGCATCCCGCCAGCTCTGCTCGAGCGCCACCACCCACGGCCCCGCCAACTTGCCCTCGACGGTGAGGCTGATCTTTCCTGTCTTCTTTTCTGTGGTGATTCGAAGCATTACCGTGTCCGCCCGGTAGGGTTATGCATGGCGGACACCAAAGCACGTTAAAGTTTGTTTACACTATTCTGTTCATAATAAGCTATTTAGAGGGAAATACCGTCAAGCCGCGACAAGAGTAATGCCAATAAATGGGCACGTGCCAATATAACGGCTTTCTGTGAAAGCCCACTAATGGGCTTATTTACGGCTTTACCGCTATCGCCTGCACTTCGAAATGCCCGCCCCTGAGTAACGTCGCCGCTCCGATAAACTCGCGCGCGGGATAAACCTTCCCGGCAAAATAGCTCTTGTATGCCGAGTTGAACTTATCGTACAGCCCCAGGTCCGTACACGCCACCTGTACATACACCAGGTCGTCCATCTTCATTCCTGCCTGCGTCAAGGTCGCCTTCACTTGGTCCAGCAACAGTTTGATCTCCTCATCAATCTCCGCCGGCGCTTTGCCGCTCTTCGGGTCGATTCCAATCCGCCCCGACATATATAAAGTGTTCCCCGCAAGAATCGCGCCCGTGAACGGCAGTTGGGGATTGTCAGTCGGAAGGGAAATGGCCTGCCGCACCGCCGGTGTCTGCGCCTGCGAAAACACCCCGCTCGAAATCACCATCCCGCCAACCGTCAGTACCACCGCAAGCGTCAGCACCCGAAAGTTCATTTCCGCCTCCTACAAAGTTTTCGATCGCGCTTATTACTAGTCAGCCCGTGAGTGTAAACCCGAAGCCTTCTGACGGCAACGTATCGTTGCCGTGCGTCGGGTCACGGCGCATTTTGCGGAACAGATGTCTGGGTTAGAAGAAGATCGACTGTGAAAACTCAGAAAGCGATGATTTGCATGCGAATCAAGTACAGCGTCACAGAAGCCACCACCACCCACAATGTCACGCCCTGCAGCAGCGGCCGCCACCCCACGCTCTTGATCGTCTCCACCGAAAGCCCGCTGCCAATCAGAAAAAGTGTCGCCGTCAATCCCAATCGCCCCAGCCTAAACGCCCACGAATCCAATCCCGCCAGCGCCGGCACATACGTATTCACCACCGCCGCCAGACAAAAGAACAAAATGAACCACGGCCACGCCACCTTCGCTTTGCTGTGTTTCACGGCCGCGGTCGCCAGCGCCAGCGGCACAATCCACAACGCCCGCGCCAGCTTCACCGTCGTGCCCACCAGCAGCGCCTGTGACCCGTACTTCGCCGCCGCTCCCACCACCGAACTCGTGTCATGAATCGCCAGGGCCGCCCACAATCCAAATTGCGTCTGCGAGAGATGCAGCGCATTGCCAATCGGCGGAAAAATCAGCAACGCCACCGAATTCAAAATAAAGACCGTCCCCAATGACACGGCCATCTCTTCATCATCCGCATGCAAAATCGGCCCGATCGCGGCAATCGCACTCCCTCCGCAAATCGCCGTCCCCGAAGTAATCAAAAACGAAGCGTTGCCGCTCACGCGCAGCAATTTCCCCACTGCCAACCCCACCAACAACGAAAACGAAATTCCCAGCGCGGTATACACAAACCCGCTGCGCCCCGCCTTCACCATCTCGTGCAGGTTCATCCCGAATCCCAGCGCCACCACCGACGCCTGCAGCAATATTCGCGCCAGTCGCCGGCTCCCCTCCGCATACGGGTGCCGCACGCTCAATCCAAAAACAATTCCCGCCGCCAGCGCCACCGGCGGAGAAATCCAGCCACTGAAACAAATCAGCAGCGCCACAATAAAAATAATCTTGGCGGCCAGTTCCATCGACTAGGGTTGCGCCGCGGGAGGAACAACTCGAGCAGGTTTACCACCGGACTTTGCCGCAGGCTCGCCGCCCGCGATCTTCGCAACGATTTTCGCGGTGCGATCCTTGCTCACATGACAAGCTGAATCATAAATCCGGCACTGCGCCAACGTATACGTGCATCCGCACGTGCAGCTCTCTTCATTCATTCGCCGCAGCGCCGCGGTCTTCTGCGCCGTCGTCAGCTTGGACATATCCACGCCCGGCAACTCCGTCGCGCGATTGGCGTGCTCCAGAAATACTTCGCCCTTATCTTCAAAGGTCTCCACGCGCGCGTTGATGGGCAGCCCCAGCAGCGCACGAATCTCCAGTTCATACAGCACCGGATCGCGCAGCCCGATATGTTTCTGCACCGTGCGCCCCTGCGCGTCGATGATGAACGACGTCGGCAGCGCCGGGATCCCGCCAAATTGAGACCGCATCTCATCCGTGGCCATCGCCACCGGGTAATTTATCCCGTAGCGCTTCGCGAAACTCCGCACCGCCTCTTCATCATCGTCATCCACCACCAACCCGATCACCTGCAGCCGCCCGTCATATTTCTTCTGCAGCTCCACCAGATCCGGCACCTCCATGCGGCACGGCCCGCA
>DATCOK010000387.1:0-6251 GCA_036564765.1 Candidatus Acidiferrum sp.
GCCCACACCGGTCCGCCGTGCGGGCGCAGAATCGTCGGCACTCTCTTGCCAGGCGTGTAATCGAGCGGCTTATACAGATATCCGGCGATAACCGTCCCGTCTTTACTCTTGAAGTGCACGTATTCGCCGTGCGAGATCTTGAGTTGCGCGAAAAGCGCGTCGTTGGTGTGGCTGATCTGCGTCAGTTTCCCGCTCGGGATGGTAAAAATTTCGTCGGGACGGTCGATAGTGGCGACCTGCGCGGCCACTTCGCCGGTTTTTGCCAGAGTGTAGGCGTTGACCGTCAGCCGGCCGGCGACGGGCCGTTCGATTTCACCGCCCTTCGCCGAGATGCGGCAGAGATTCTGCGTTCCATCGTCGTCTGCGATGAAGTACACGAACTTTCCGTCGGGAGAAAAATGCGGATTGATGACCATGCGGTCAAACGTACGCGTCAGGACGTTGGGCTCGCCCCCGCTCGAGGAAATCGCCGCTAGATGCTTGGTGCCGTATTCGAACTCCGCGGGATCCAGGCGGGTGGTGTAGGTAATCCATTTCCCATCCGGTGACCAGGATGGCTCGCGGTCCTCGCCGGGGCTTTTTGTCACCTGGGTGAGGTGCGCGCCCTTGTCTGCATTACTCGTGGAGACGGTCCAGATGTCGGTGTTGTAGCTGGCGTCGGGGTCCGGCATGGCGCGGTTGCTGGAGAACGCCAATTGCCTGCCGTCTGGAGCCCACGCTAACTGGTCGTCGTCAAAATCCCCCGAGGTAATCTGCGTCAAGCTGCGCTTGGCGAGATCGAACACATAGAGATGGGTGCGGCGGCGGTCCAAGTAGCCAATCTCGTCCTGCTTGAACTGGCGGCGGTCGATGACCCAGGGCCGCGCCGTCTTGGACTTTTTTTCCTTGGCGTCTTTCTCCTTATCCTTGTCCTTGTCCTGCTCGTTCTCTTTATCCTGCTGAAAATCTTCCAATTCTTCGCGCGAAGCGTCACGCAGCAGCAGCCCCAGGCGGGTGCTGTCCGGCGACCATTCCATTTCGTCGACATCCTGAGGTGTGTAGGTGAGCCGCTCGGCCTCTCCGCCGAGACGGTTCAATAGCCACACCTGCTGTTTGCTGTCGTTGCGGGCCGAGAGAAACGCGATGTATTTCCCGTCGGGACTCCAGCGTGGGTGCGAGGAGGAGACGTGCTCGGCGGTGAGCGCGACCGCTTCGCCGCCCGCCGCGGGAATCATCCAGATGCGCTCCTCGTTTTTGTCCTCCTTAAGGAGTGGCGTCTTGACGGAGTAGGCGATCCATTTGCCGTCCGGACTCAACTGCGGGTCGTGAACTTCGCGAATCTTAAAATAATCGTCGACGGTAATGGGACGCTGGGCGCTCGCCAAACCGCATAAACCGAAAGCGCCGAAGAAAAAGAGTGCGACAGGCAACCAGTGAAGGTACCGGCGATGAAACCGTATGAACACAGAGCGCTCCTGGAATCGAGAATGGCGAATGGCGGAGTCTACCACACGCACAAAGCGGCTCGCCGCACTGAAACGAACCACTTTGCATGAACTAAAACCACGACTCTTCGGACTTTGACGGACCCGAAAACAAAATGTGGCGTCGGCTACGGACTCCCCGCAAGATTCAAAAATAAATCCTTCAGCATGAAGATTTTTCTTGCATGCCGCAGTAGCTCTTGTATTCTTCGATTGCGAACTCGCTTCACCGCCGCGCGAGAGTGAGGATCGCTTAAGGAGGACGATAGTAAAAATTGAGTTCTTTGTCCCTTCCCACCCAATATCCCACACACGCAATTTCCATCCCCAAAAAACGAGCCGCAAAGCTGACGCTCTGGCCGCTTGTGGCGGCGACGTTCTTCATGGTGTCCGGAGGCACGTACGGAACCGAAGAGATCGTCAACGGGGCCGGCTATGGCCACGGGATTTTGATTTTGCTATTTCTGCCGGTGCTGTGGTGCTTACCGACCGCTTTCATGATCGGCGAATTGTCCAGCGCACTGCCGGAAGAGGGCGGCTACTACGCGTGGGTGCGCCGCGGGCTGGGAAATTTCTGGGGATTCCAGGAAGCCTGGCTGTCTCTGGCTGCCAGCATCTTTGATATGGCCATTTACCCGACTTTGTTTGTGTTTTACCTGAAGCAGATGTCGCCCTGGTTTGGGGTTGGAAATCACGGAGTGTTAGCCGGACTTTTTGTGGTGGTCACCTGCGCGGCCCTGAATCTCGCGGGCATTCGCGTCGTAGGTATCACGTCGTTGTGGCTATTCTTCTTGCTATCTGCGCCCTTCGCGTTGGTTGTGGTGCTTGCACCCGTCTGTGCCGGTGCTTTCGCGGGTGTCCATGCGACGACGGAAACCGGAGCCGGACTCGGACTGCTCGGCGGCGTGCTGGTGGCCATGTGGAACTACATGGGCTGGGACAACGCTTCGACTATTGCGCAGGAAGTGGAGAAGCCGCAGCGCACTTACCCCAAAGCCATGATCGCGGCGGTGATTTTGGTTTCGCTTACCTATGTGTTGCCGTTTCTGGCGGTGTACGTGACCGGCATTCCAGCTACCGCTTTTGCGGAGGACGGTTCGTGGGCCCAGGTCGCGGGACGGATCGGCGGAAAAGTGCTGGGCTTCGAGTGGCTACGCTTTCTCGTGGTGCTCGGTGGAATGATGAGCGCCTTCGGCATGTTCAACGCGCTGGTGATGAGCTACTCGCGGCTGCCGCTGGCCATGGCGCGCGACGGAATGCTGCCTAAGATATTCGCCAAGACGAGTTCGCGGACCAACGCGCCATGGGTGGCCATCCTCGCATGCGCGACGTGCTGGGCGTTGTGCCTCGGCCTGGGATTCAAGCGACTGGTCACGCTGGATATCATGCTTTACGGCGCGGCGCTGATGCTGGAGTTCATCACTCTGGTGGCGTTGCGCATTCGCGAGCCGGAATTGAAGCGCGAGTTTCGCGTTCCGGGCGGGCTTACCGGTGCCATCCTCGCCGGCGTCTTCCCGTTAATTCTTCTTTGTATCGCTCTGGTGCAGAGCGAGTCGCAATCGGTCCTGGGCATGAACGGCCTGCTATTTGGTGTTCTGATTATGGGTGCAGGGTTTGCGCTCTACGCGACTACGCGAAAATTGCGAACAAGGCTGCACCCTGGCGTCCCGAACGAGATAGCTGAACCAGTCTAGGTTTAGACTGCGCCGCACCGCGCTTTGTCGCCTCATCTAGCTGCCAAATAAACTTCAGCCCATCGAAACTACCCGCGGTCGAAGGTCGCCTTCCGTGGGCTATACTTCCGGCGCATACCAAATCACATCTGCGCCGGAGAATCCACGTGAGAATTCCGCAGCGAATTTGGCCGCTATGCGGTGCAGTTGTTGTTTGCGCGATTGTGTCGCTCTCTGGACGCGACGCCGCCGCGCAAGAGGCGGCTGCGCAATTCGATAACCGGCTGTTTCAGGAATTGCGCTGGCGTTCCATCGGACCGCACCGCGCCGGGCGGTCGTTGGCGGTGACCGGCGTGCGCGGCCAACCCGAGCTCTTTTACTTCGGCTCGGTCGATGGCGGGGTGTGGCGCACCAACGACGCAGGGCGCACCTGGAATCCGATCTTTGATTCGCAGCCTGTCGGTTCGATTGGAGCCATCGCCGTTGCGCCGTCGGATCCCAACATTATTTATGTCGGGACTGGCGAGGCCGACATGCGTTCGAACATCGCCTACGGCAATGGCATGTATAAATCCACGGATGCGGGAAAAACGTGGTCGCACATCGGACTCAAAGATTCGCGGCAGATTGCGCGGATCATCGTGGACCCAGCCAACCCACAAAAATTATTTGTTGCCGCGCTGGGCCACGCCTACGGACCGAACACTGAGCGTGGCGTGTTCCGTTCGAACGACGGCGGAGCCAACTGGCAGCGCGTCCTCTTTCATGACGAAAATACCGGCGCCATCGATGTGGCCTTCGAGCCGGACAATACCCAAATTCTTTACGCCGCGCTGCTGCAAACCCGTCGGCCCCCTTGGAATGTCTATCCGCCATCGAAGGGTCCGGGTACAGGGCTCTATCGCTCACGTGATGGCGGTGAACACTGGGATGCGGTAACCGGTCGCGGATTGCCGGGCGAAGAGCTTGGGCGAATGGGGATTGCTTTTGCGCCGAGCAATACGCGACGTATCTATTTGATTGTCGATGCCAAAGCCGGCGGTTTGTATCGCTCGGATGACACCGGGGAAAATTGGCAACGGATGTCGCAGGATAAGCGCATCTGGCAGCGCGGCTGGTACTTCGGCGAAGTGACCGTCGACCCACAAGATCCCGACACGGTTTACACCCCGAACACGACCTTGTACCGCTCGCACGACGGCGGGAAAACCTTTGAAGCTTTCAAAGGCGCGCCCGGCGGCGACGACTATCACCAACTGTGGATCGATCCCGACGAGCCGCGGCGCATGATTCTGGGAACTGATCAGGGGACGATCATCACGCGCAACGGCGGCGAAACATGGAGCTCCTGGTACAACCAACCGACCGGACAGTTTTATCACGTCAGCACTGATAATCGTTTTCCCTACTGGGTGTACGGAGCGCAACAAGACAGTGGATCGGCGGCCACGCCCAGCCGCGGAAAATATCGCTCGTTGAATTTTCACGATTGGCGCCCCATCGCCGCGGGTGATGAAAACGGCTACATTGCGCCAGATCCGATAAATCCCGGCGTGGTGTACGGCGGTTTTGTGGCACGGCAGGACCTGGACAACGAACAGACCCAGCAGTTGCCGCCGACACTCGCGAGTCCGGGCGATTACCGGCGCACCTGGACGTTGCCGCTGGTTTTCTCGCCACTCGATTCGCACGTACTTTATTTTGGCTCACAGGTGCTGTTCCGCACCGCCGACGGCGGAAGCTCCTGGCAAATCATCAGTCCGGATTTAACGCGGGAGGATGCGGCCGCCCCAGCCAATCTCGATGCCCCGGCTGTCGCCGATGCCGGAAACGAAAAACGGCGCGGCGTGATTTACACCATCGGACCTTCGTACGTGCGCAAAGGAGAAATCTGGGCAGGCACGGATGATGGGCTGATCCAGTTAACGCAAGATGAAGGAAAAACGTGGAGCAACGTAACGCCCAAGGGAATTACGGCCTGGAGCAAGGTTACGCACATTGAGGCTTCGCATTTTGAAGCAGGTACGGCGTACGCCGCCGTCGATCGTCACCGCCTGGATGATTTACGCGCCTACATTTACCGCACCCGCGATCTTGGAAAAACCTGGGCGCTTATTTCCAGTGGAATACCCGAAGGATTCTTTTTGAATTGCGTGCGCGAAGATCCCGGGCGCCAAGGATTGCTTTACGCGTGCACCGAAAAGGGCGCATTCGTTTCGTTTGACGATGGCGAACATTGGCAATCGTTGCAACTGAATCTGCCGACCACTTCGGTGCGTGATCTGGTAATTCATGGAGATGATTTGGTGATCGCCACGCACGGGCGGTCATTCTGGATCCTGGATGATGTGACGCCGCTGCGGCAAATGACTGCGGAGGTCGCGCAGGCCAATGCCTTCCTGTTTAAACCGGCCACGGCGTACCGGGTGCGGCCCGGCTCGGATGAGGGCACGCCTATGCCGCTCGATGAGCCACACGCGGATAATCTGCCGGAAGGCGCGGAGTTGGATTATTACCTCAAAAACGCCGGCGCTTCCGTGCAACTGGAAATTTCTGACGCGCATGGCGTCGTTGTCCGGCGATTTTCCAGTGACGATGTTTTGCCGAAAACCAAACCCGAGGATTTGGAATTTCCGCCGTTCTGGATTCACGAGCAGAAGCCGCTTTCCGCGGGTGCCGGAATGCATCGTTTCATTTGGGACTTGCACTACGCCTTTCCCGAAATCGTACACACGTCGGTTTTTGGCCCGAATCCGCCGCTGGCCGTTCCGGGAAATTACACCGTGAAGCTAGCCGTGGCGGGCCAGAGCTTCTCTCAGCCGCTGGTCATCAAAATGGATCCTCGCGTCAAGACGTCGCAAGCCGATTTGGAAAGAATGTTTCAAGCCGAATCGCGACTCGCGAAAAACCTGGGTGAATTGTCGGCTGCTTTAAAAGCAGCCGGCAAAATCCGAGCCAGCATCGTAGAGCGGAGAAAAGAATCAGCGGAGAAACCGAGCATCGAAGAGACTCTAAAAGCGCTGGATCACAAAGCCGAAGAGCTTCAAGGCCCGGAGATAGAATCCGACTTCGGAATTTTCGGATTGACCGTTCCGAGAAAACAAACCGTGGAACC
>DATCOK010000388.1:0-4213 GCA_036564765.1 Candidatus Acidiferrum sp.
ACCCGGTGCCGCCGTTCCCAAGGCAAAACGTTCGGGCTAAATCGGCCCACAAGTTCGATATTGTCAGAACCCTCAGATTCTGACGGGAATTTGAGTTCGGAGGGTGGTGCTATGCCAGTCAAGATTCTGATTGCCGACGACCACGAAGTGGTCCGCCAAGGCATACGTACGATCCTGTCGGCGCGGCCGGAGTGGGAAATTTGCGGCGAGGCTGTGAATGGCCAGGAAGCCGTGCGGTTGGTGAATGAACTGCAGCCGGATGCGGTAATTATGGATATCACCATGCCGGTGATGAGCGGGCTGGAAGCGGCGCGACAATTGACCAAGAGCAAAGCCAGCGCACCGATCCTGATTTTTACCATGCATGAGTCGAGAAGTCTGGCGGATTCCGTCAAGGAAACGGGCGCGAAGGGATTTGTTTTCAAGTCACGCGCGGCGCGGGATCTGATTCGTGCTTTGGAAGTGCTGTTGAGCGGCGGCTCCTATTATGGTCCGGATCCGGATAAGAATACGCCTTCAGGCGGAAACACGAATCGCGGGATCAGTTTCCTGCGGGCGCTGGAATTTATGTCCAGCGTAATCCTGGCCTACGAGTTCTAGGAGCGGGGTCGCGAAGCCTTGTTGCGCCGGCGGCCAGACAGTTTTTGATCGAGAAGTTCCAAGGCTTGCGATAGCGATTGACGATTTTTCCAGAAGCCTTCCCAGAGATTCCCCACCTTTCTTAGTCTTGTTTCCAGCGTTTTGATGGTCCATTGATCGGCTGCGAACTCTTTTTTTAGTTCGGCGGGGGTTACCGGTGTGGAAACCGGGGCACCGGGATAAGCACGCGCGGAATAGACGGTGGCGAGCGGCTTGCCGCGGGCATTTTGCAGTGCGTCCATCAAAACTTTGCCGCGCGGACGTTTGCTGACGATGCGTTCGAAGGTGATGAGGCCGGGAAGTTCGTCGGAGGCCATGCGGCCGACGAGTTCGGCAAAGACACGCGTCTGCTCGTAGGTGTATTGGGACTCGAGCGGAACGAAAATATGGAAGCCGGAAGCGCCGGAGGTTTTCAGGTAACACTTCAGGCGGATCGAGTCGAGAATGGCGTGGATGGCGCGGGCGATCTGTAGCACGGTGCTGAAGGGCGTTCCGGGCGTGGGGTCGAGATCGAAGAAGACGTAATCGGGAAAATCCTGGGATTCAGCGCGACTGGACCAGGGATTGTGATCGATGCAGCCGAGATTAGTGAGGTAGATTACGGCGGCCAGATCATTGGCCATGATGTAGGGCATGTCGCGGCCGCGCTCCTCGGAATAGACGGTTGCACGCCCGAGCCAGTCAGGAATGGAGTCGGGGGCTTCTTTCTGAAAGAAGGCTTTCTCACGAATGCCGTTGGGGTAGCGGCGGAGGACCATGGGACGGTCCTTGAGAAATGGCAGCATGAGGTGGCCGATGCGGAAGTAGTAGGCGAGCAGGTCGCGCTTTTTGATGGCGCTTTCCGGGAAATAAATTTTGTTGAGGTGGGTGAGGCGGAGGACCTGACCGTCGATTTGGACGGTTAGATTTTCGGAGCCACAGGTGCGAATTTCTTGTTCGATGTTGTCGGTGACCACGCGTTCGCCAGGTTTGGCTGGGGACTTTGGCGCTTTTGGTGATGGCGGTGCTGGGGCTGCGGCAGGTGGGGATTTTTTTGCCGGTGGGGTTTTCGATGGACGGGAGGCAGCGCGATTTTTTGCATTGCGCGGAGGTTCGTTTTCGACAGCTTCGGCGGAGGGCTCAGCGGCGGATGAAGGGGCACTGGAGGACTGCATGGTGCAACTTTCCGCGGAGATGTCGGCTCGCATTCCTAAGAAAACGGGTGCGCGGAGGCGCAGGCCTTCGGTCCAGTTGCCATATTTCACGCGAGCCACGAGTTGCGGCGCGACCCACACGATGGCTTCTTTCAATTTGGGAGGCCCGGTGAACGGACTGTCGGGCCGCTTCAATTTCTGTAACTGGTCGAAGACGCTTTTTTGTTTGGTGTAGTCGAAGCCGGTGCCGACACTACCGATGAATTTGAGTTCCGGGCCCTCGTAAAGGCCTAAGACCAAAGCGCCGAAAAATTCGCGGCTGCGTCTGGGGGCGGTCCAGCCGCAAACCACGGCGTCGAGTTCGGCAACGATTTTGAATTTGAGCCACAGGGAGGTGCGCTGGCCTACGTAGGCGCTGTCGCGTTTTTTGCCGATGATGCCTTCGAGGCCTTGCTGGCTGGCCGCTTCGTAGAGTTCTTTCCCTTTTGCGATTTCGTGTTCGGAGTACCGGATGCGAGCGTTGGGGCGCAGGATTTTTTTGAGCAGCTCTTTGCGTTTTTCGAGCGGGGTTTTGCGCAAGTCGTAGCCGTCGCAGTAGAGCAGGTCGAAGGCGTAGTAGGTGGCGGGAATGGATTCGAGAAGGGGACGCGCGGGATTGCGGACACCGCTACGATTCTGCAGTCTCTGAAATACGCTTCGCCCCGTGTCATCGAGAGCGACAATTTCGCCGTCCACGATGGCCTCGGTGGCGGTGAGTTGATCGGCGAGCTCGCAGACTTCCGGAAATTCGGGCGAAATGTCGCGCCCGGCGCGGGATTGCACGGTAACTTCTCCGTTGGAGACAAAAGCCAGACCGCGCACGCCGTCCCATTTCACTTCAAACAACCAGTCTTCATTTGAAAAGGGTTTTTCGCTGAGGGAGGCGAGCGTCAAAGAAACCGAGCGGGGCATGGGAGCTTTGCGGGCACCGGCGACAGAGGCGATTTCGTTGGGATCGAGTGGCGCGCTGGCGGCCCGGCCCAACTTCACATCCTCAAGGGTTCGGCCGGTCAGGACGGACTGCGGATGTTTTTCGGCATCCCAGAAGGGATCGACAAATTCGTCTTTGTGTTTGATGAGCAGCCATTCTTTTTTGTCCTGGGAGCTTTTAATCTGCACGAGCACAAAGCTGCCGCGAACTTTTTTTCCGTGCAGGATAAATTTCAGATCGCCGCGGGCCATTTGAGTATTGGCGTCGAGATTTCCTTCGAGTTCGTAAGTGCCTTCATCCCAGACGATGACTTCTCCGCCGCCGTATTGGCCCTTGGGGATGAGCCCTTCGAACTTGCGGTAGTCGAAGGGATGATCCTCAACATGCACGGCGAGTCGTTTGTCGGCGGGATTGAGCGAGGGGCCCTTGGGCACAGCCCAGGATTTGAGGACGCCGTCGACTTCGAGGCGCAGGTCGTAATGGAGGCGGGTGGCGGCGTGTTTCTGGATCACGAATATCGGTTTGCTGGATTTTGCGGGGCGGACGGATGGTTTTGGTTCGGGAGTGCGTTCGAAGTGCCGCTTCCGTTGATATTCGGCGAGTTTCTTCATGAAGATGCGGAGCACCGCGTCAGTCGAGTTTGTTCCGGTGAAAGCGTCCTCAAGAATAAGCACTACGAGAAGAAGAGTCGAGTGGAGGCGGTTCAGGAGCGCGCAGGCAGAAGGAGGGCCACAGGAAAATGCTGCAGCACATCCGCGACGCGCAACTCGCCTGGTTGGCGGCCTTGGTTGCCCTTCGCAGCTTCGAAGGTCTCGCCGGTAAACATGTTTTGCCATTTGTTAATTTTGTCGTCTGGCAGGCGAATCGCGGTGTCGTGCCAGAATTTCTGGCTGGCGGCTGGATCGCGATGGACTCCGGAAGCAGCGAGAAACTTCGGGGCGATCACCAATGCTCTTCCAGCGAACGAGTTGCGGAAGAAGGCGCTTAGATGTCCGGCGCGGTCGCCCTCAACTTCCGCCGGTTGGAAATCGCCGCCAGTGAAAAGGGCAGGGAAGCACTGGCGAACGCTGAGGGTCTTCCAGATGAGGAACAACTTGATCTTTCCATCGGGCCAGTTTTTCAGCAGGTCGCTGTAGAGGTTTTCTGTCTGAGATTGCGGACCCTCCTCTAGCGATTGCAACGCGTTGATGCGCCGGGTGAAGTCCACCGGTCCGCGATTATCGGGATCGACCAGGCGTAAGTCCCACAGCTCGGTACCCTGATAAAAATCGGGCACGCCGGGAACCGTCATTTTCAGCAAGGTGTGGCTGAGACTGTTGCACATACCGTAAAAGGCGACCTGCTGATGGAAGTTACGAAAATCTTCGAGGAACGCCGGGTTTTGTTTTTCGTCGAGGATGGCGGCCACGAACTTCGTAAGGGCGTCTTCGTGCGGCAGATTGGGCCGCGTCCAGCGAGTATGCACCATGGC
>DATCOK010000389.1:0-3371 GCA_036564765.1 Candidatus Acidiferrum sp.
GGCTACGGCGCTGGGACTTCACCGTTTGATGCATGCGGGTGAGATAGGCGGGCCTGAGGAGATTCGCGGCGCGATTGAATTGCTGGGCGTGGAGCGCATTGGACATGGAATCGCGGCGATGCATGATGCGGCGCTGATGGACTTGCTGGTGGAGCGCAGGATTCCACTGGAAGTTTGTCCGCAGAGCAATGTGCGGACGGGGGCTTTGGCGAAGCAGTTGGGCATCGCGGAGGCTGGCGTGGAGCAGCACCCACTGCCGCTGTTGGTGCGACGCGGGATTCCGGTGGTGCTGTCGACGGATGATCCGACCATGTTTCATACCACCCTGCTGGGCGAATATGAGAATGCGCGGCGAATGGGACTATCGGAAGCAGAATTGGGAAAAATAGTTGAGGCGGGATTTACGTACGCCTTTGCGCCGGGGATATCCTGAACTCCAGGCGCACAGATTGCAGAGCGGCGTTTCGTGTTGGCGCAAATGTTACAATCGGACGATGAAAGCACACGTATGGGTATTGCCGAAGCGCACGGTGCTCGACCCGCAGGGGCAGACGATTCAGCACGCGCTCGCGGGATTGGGCTATGAGCAGGTTAAAGATGTGCGGCAAGGAAAGTTTTTTGTGCTGGACCTGGACGGCTGGAGCCGTGACGAGGCGCAGCAGCAATTGGAGCGTATCTCGAAGGACGTGCTCACCAATCCGGTGATCGAAGAATACCGCTTCGAAATCGTGGATTGATCCGAGTTTTTTAATACAGCAGCTCGCGCGGGTGGCGCTAGGCGCAGATCGGCGCTGCCACTCGACTTCCCTTCCCTGCACGCATCTTACATAAGCTACTTCGCGACACAACGTTTCGAATCCCGTTGCTCAATTTTGACGCGTGTTAACCTTTTATAGGTACCCAGGAGCGCGTTTCCATGTGCGGCATTGTTGGCTATATCGGCCCGAAAAAAGTTGTGCCGGTGATTATCGAGGGGTTGCGGAAGCTGGAATACCGCGGCTACGACTCCGCGGGGATTGCGGTGGTCACGGACAAAGGCAAGCTGGAGATCCGGCGGGCGGCGGGGAAATTGCGCAATCTGGAAGAGGTCATTGCCAAGTCGCCGATCGAAGGAACGTACGGCATCGGGCACACGCGCTGGGCCACGCACGGGCGGCCCACGGAAGAAAACGCGCACCCGCACCGGGACTGCACGGGGAACATCGTGGTGGTGCACAACGGGATTATCGAAAACTATCTGGAGTTAAAGGAGAAGCTGCAGGGTGAGGGGCACAAGTTCGTTACGGAAACGGATACGGAGATCGTGGCGCATCTGGTGGAGAAGCATTCCGCGGGGAACACGCCTCTGGAAGAGGCGGTGCGGAAGTCGCTGAAAGAGTTGCGCGGGATTTATGCGCTAGTTTTTCTTTCGGCTAAAGACCCGATGAAAATCGTGGTGGCGCGGCTTGGTCCGCCTTCGGTGATTGGCGTGGGCAACGGAGAATATTTTGTGGCCAGCGATATTCCGGCGCTGCTGGAGCATACGCGGGAGATGTTTTTCCTGGCGGATGGGGACATTGCAGTGCTGACCAGCGGCGGCGTGAAGGTGATGGACCACGACGGGCGTGAAGTGCAGCGGCCGACGCAGCATGTGGCGTGGGATCCCATCATGGTGGAAAAGGGCGGCTACAAGCATTTCATGCAGAAAGAGATTTTCGAGCAGCCGCGGGCGGTGCGCGACACGTTGCTGGGGCGGATCTCACAGGACACCGGAAAGATTTTTCTGGACGAGATGAAGATTACCGAGGAGCAGTTCCGCACGTTTGAGAATGTGCGGATCGTGGCTTGCGGAACGAGCTGGCACGCCGGCTTAGCGGGGAAATTCATCATCGAGCGGCTGGCGAGGCTACCGGTGGAAGTCGATTACGGCAGCGAGTTTCGGTATCGCGATCCAATCCTGGATTCCAAGACGCTGACGGTGTGCATCAGCCAGTCGGGCGAGACGGCGGACACGTTGGCGGCGCAGCGCGAAGCGAAATTGAAAGGCTCGCCGACGCTAGCGATCTGTAACGTTTTGGGCTCGATGATTACGCGCGAGGCGGCAGGAACGGTGCCAACGCATGCGGGGCCGGAGATTGGCGTGGCGTCGACGAAGGCGTTCACAGCGCAGCTGACGGCACTGCTGTTGCTGGCGGGCTACCTCGGACAGGTGCGCGGCAAAATTTCCGGGGAAAATGCGGTGAAGCTGATGCAGGAACTTACGCGCATCCCGCACAAGATGGAGCAGGTGCTGCTGGGCGACGAGAAAGGGATTTATGAAAATCTCGCGCGGCAGCTTTTCCGGCACAGCGATTTTCTGTACCTGGGGCGCGGGATTCATTACCCGATCGCGCTGGAGGGGGCGCTGAAGCTGAAGGAGATTTCTTACATTCACGCGGAAGGCTATCCGGCGGGCGAGATGAAGCATGGGCCGAACGCATTGATTGATGAGAATTTGCCGGTGGTGGTGCTGGCCACGCGCGACGAGAGGGATGCGGATTCGATGACGCGGTATGAGAAGAGCGTGTCGAATATTCAGGAAGTGAAAGCGCGCGACGGGATCGTGATTTCGATTGTTACGGAGGGAGATCACCTGGCACGGGCGGCTTCGAATCATATTATCGAGTTGCCGCCGGCTCCGGAACTGCTGTCGCCGCTGCTGGAGATTATTCCCTTGCAGTTGCTGGCGTATCACATTGCGGTGCGGCGCGGGTGCGACGTGGATCAGCCGCGGAATCTGGCGAAGTCGGTCACGGTGGAGTAGTCGGGCGGCGGGCGGCACTTGCCTGCCGGGTTTTCATTCGTGTTGCTGATTTCCGATAGAATGTAGACATGGGTCTGCGGTCCGGATTATCCAGAATTGTCGCCGGGTGGATCGGTTTCGCGCTGCTGCTTTTGTCTCCCTCGCTTTTTGCACAGTCCGCTGAAAGTCCCACGGAAACGCTGAAGGCCATTCATGCCGAAGGACTCAATCACCTGACGGAGCCGCAGGTCATTGCCATTTCGCAATTGAATGTGGGCAGCGTCGTGGGCAAAGCGGACCTGCAAACGGCCGCGGACCGGCTGGTACAGACGGGGCTCTTCTCCAAAGTAAATTACGCGTTTCAGTCGAAGGAATCGGGGCTTTCGCTTACGTTCAAGCTGGTGGAGGCGCCGAGGGTTCCGGCATATTTTGATAATTTTCCGTGGTTCGCGGATTCGGAGATTACCGAGGCGATCCGCAAGACGTTGCCGTTCTACGACGGGACTTTACCGGAAGGCGGGGCAACGGTCGATCAAGTCGCGGGCGTTTTGACGGAACTGGTGGCTTCGCGGGGGATGCATACCGAGGTGGAACACCAGGTAATTGCGAA
>DATCOK010000390.1:0-5903 GCA_036564765.1 Candidatus Acidiferrum sp.
ACAGATATTGGATCAAGACCTCGAACGTGCGCTGTTGACGAAGATGCGACCGCTAGGCTCCAAAGCGAGAGAGCAACTGTTTGGCCGCACGTTACGTCTTGCCGGAAAAATCGATTTGGCGTTTGCTCTACGGCTTGTAGATCGAAACTTGTTTAACGTTCTAAAAATTATGAATAAAATCCGCGTGCAGTTCGCGCACACAACGGAAATAAGAAGCTTCGAAGATCCAGATATCGCCAAGCTTATTGCTTCAATCCCAGGGTTGAATCCAGAGATTACAAATATCAGACTTCGATACTTCAAAAGACTAAAGGAAATTGAGACTCATTTGGAGGCGGTAGTGGCGGCCTCCAACCCGGATGCTGTCCTAGAATAACCAACATCGGCGGCGGTGCGGGTGGCTCACCCTTCAACCGCGAGGCGAATTTGGGTGCTAATCTTTGCGGGTTTTGCAACGGTGGGCGCTTTTCTCCGAGCCTTTCCGATTCAACTACGCGTAGTAAATCCATTTCCTCAACATCGAACTCCGCCAACTTCATGTGGTTGCATCGTGGGCGTAATTCGCGGTTAACAATGCTCCGCTAGGGTTACGGGCGGTCGGGGTAGCGTGGCGCTGCCTTCCGATACTTCCACAGGCAGGGATAGAGGAAAGGTCGCTGAGATGATGAAGAGGGTCGCAATGATTGTGCTGCTGGCCGCGTCGGTTGCTGGTTCGGCTGGGGCACAGGAAGGTGCTGTTCCTAAAGGGGTGCCGCGTCTCGACCATGTTTTTGTGATCATGATGGAGAATCACGGGTACGGGCAGATTATCGGGAATCCGGATACGCCGTTTGCGAATTCGTATGCGCAGTCGGCGAATCATGCGACCAATTATTTTGCGCTGGCGCATCCGAGCTTGACGAATTACCTGGAGTTTGTGGGTGGATCGAACTTCGGGGTGCACAGCGACAACAATCCGGATTGGCACAACGCGACCTGCACGAATAACCTGCAGTCGGGGACGGTCAATACGGATACGCCGGCGAGCCCGAACATTTGCCCGATTTATGGGACGGGGACGGATGCGGCTACTCCGGCGATTGATTGCACGAATGAAACGACCTGCACGCCGGGCAGCAACGCCGGGGAAAATAATATTGATGGAGTGAAGTCCATTGCGGCGGATTCGCACATTGTGGGCAAGACTATTGCGGACCAACTGGTGGCGGCGGGACTGACCTGGAAGAGTTATCAGGAAAGCCTGGGGCCGCAGGGGGCGGACAACGTCAATTTCTCGGACGGGTTTTTCACGGACGCGAGCAACATCAACGCGGTGCTGCCGGCGGAAGCGCAAGGGTTGCTGAAACTGTACGCGGCGAAGCATGATCCGTTCGTGTATTTCCGCAGCGTGCAGGAAGGGACTAATCCGGAATTGAGCCTGAAGCGGGTGGCGGGCTTTGAGGGCAAGAATGGACTGTTCGAGGATCTGAACTCGGGCAATGTGCCATCGTTCAGCTTTATCGCGCCGAACCAGTGCAACGACCAGCACGGGCGCGGAAACGGCGGGACGCAGTGCGACTTCGATCCCAACGACAATGGCACGCTGGTGGGGCTGAATCCGGCGCTGATGTATATCGGAGACCTGACGCTGCGAAACCTGGTGAAGGAGATTAAGGCTTCGCCGGCGTGGGAAAAGGGGCGCAACGCGATCGTGGTGGTGTGGGATGAAGACGATTACAGCGTTGCGCCGACGAACAACCGGGTGCTGGCGATCGTGGACACCAACTATGGGGTGCGCGGTGTGCGCGACAATACGTTTTATACGCACTTCTCGATGCTGAAGTCGCTGGAGGCGGGATTCCGTTTGCCGTGCCTGAACCACGCTTGCGATGCGGGGACGAAGGTGATGTCCAGCTTGTTCAGCAAGGACAATGACGATGATGGAAACGAGCAATAAACTGGTAAGGACGCAAGGCTAGAAGCGAGATACGCAGAGCGCGCGCCCCGGGTTCGATTTTTGAGCCGCGGGGCGTTCGCTTTTTTGGTTGGCCTCTTCTCCAATCCGAGAAAAAGCAGATTCCTCGCTGCGCTCGGAATGACACATATTTAAGCGGTTCAGCGAAGGCGAGCGGTTAGTGGGCAGCGGGGAGGGACTTCAGCAGGGCGCTGGCGCCATTCCAGAAGATTTGGACGCCGATGCAGACGAGGAGGAAGGAAGTGAGTTGGAGGATGACGGTCATGCCGGTCTGGCCAAGGATGTGGCCGAGACGGTCGGCGAAGCCGTAGCAGAGAAAGATGCTGGCGGCCAGCAGAACGCAGCCGATTATGGCGGTCAGGACGCTTACGATATGGAAACCTTCGTGGTAGGGGGAGTTGGCGCCGAGGGTGATGGCCACGGAGATCGAGCCGGGGCCGACGGTTAGCGGGAGGGTCAGGGGATAGAAGGCATCGTGGTAAGGGTCGCGGGGCGGGACGTTTTGGGCCGCTTCTTTCTGGTCGTAGTCACCGCCCTGCTTGAGCAGGGACCAGCCGGTGGAGATGACGATGAGTCCGCCGCCGACTTGCACGACCGGCAGAGAAATTCCAAAGAACGACAAAATGTGTGCGCCGATAAAGTAGGAGCCGACCAGTAGAAAAAAACTGTTCATGGAGATGCGCCAGGAGAGGGCGCGGCGGGTGGAGGGGGTGTACTGGCGAGTCATGGCGAGGAAAATCGGGCTGCCGCCGAGGGGATCGACGATGGGAAAGAGGGCGCTGAGGATCAGGAATAATTCTTTGGCCGCTTCCCACATGTTTAGTCGATGTCCTCGTGTGGTTGCATAGCGTTAGAAATTTTCCGCCAGCCAGGCGTTACATTCCGTGGTGGGCGCGGGCATGGCGACGTACTTTCCGTTATGAGAGGGGATAGCCCAGGAGGCCTGGAAGTTCTTTACTTTCCAGAGCGGGTGGGCATTACCGGCGAGGTCCACGTACAAAAGCGTGGACACGCGGCCGCTGGGGTTGCTGGAAACAAAAAAGCCCTGGCCGTCGGCGGCCCAATCGATGGAGGTGAAGGCGCTCCAGTCCTTCACGGTGACGGAACGCTGCGGTTGACCGATGAGCGGAGCCAGACGAATCTGCTGGTTGGCGCTGCTCAATTCGAGAGTCGCAAGAGTTGAGCCGTCGGGCGACAGAGTCCAATTCCAGCCGGCGGAGGTTTGCGGGAGCCTGAGAACTTCGTGTTGAGCGCCGGACATGGGATCAAATTCGACGAAGATGTAATTTTTGGCTTCGCCGCGGGCGAGGATGCAGCGGTGGGCGGGAGCGCGAGCACATTGGAAATTGACGATGTCGGGGCCTTGCAGAATGAGTTGAGAGGGTCCGCCCTGGATGGGACTACGCATCAGACGAACTATTTCCTGTTTATTTTGGGTGTCGGGGCGGGTTTGACGGACGGCGGTTTGCTCACCAGGGGGGACCAAATAGATGATTTGGGAGCCGTCGGAACTGAGGCGCGCGATCTGTTTTTGCTCGGGGCTGGAGACGAGCAGATCGGCGGTGTTCTGGTCGATGGCTTGTTTGAAAATATCGAAAATGTTGCCGCCCTGGCTGCGGGTGGAGAGGAAGAGGACCGAGCGATCGTCGGAAGTCCAGTCAAGGGGGACGTCGTCGGCATTGTCGAGGGTGAGACGGCGCGGGGTGGAGAGGCGGGGAGACTTGCTGGAAAATTCGGCGAGGTACACATCGAGTTGGACCTTGCAGCGATTGAAGACGATTTTTTTACCGTCGCTGGTTACGGTGGCATGGTCGACAAAATCTTCACCACTGGTGAGCCTGGCCGGAGCGGCGGTGGAGCGGCCGGTGGAAGGGTCGACGGGCACGGCCCAGAAGTTGGAGGTGTTCTGAAGATGGGTGGGATTGGCCTCGGCGAGGACGTAGATTACGCGGCCGTCGGGCAACCAGAGCACGCCCCAGCCGAGGTCGGAGCTATTGACGAGGGTGGACTTGGTGCCGTCGGCCAAGCGGAGGATCTCGACAGTGCCTTCGTTGGTATAGGTACCGAAGCGCAAGGTGTCGTAGGCAATGGAGCGGGAGTCGGGAGACCAAGCGGGCGAGGCAAAGGTGATTCCGAGGCTGGGCGGCGTAACGATTTTGCGGGCATTCGAACCGTCGGCACTCATCAGCCAGATTTCGGCGCCGGTCTCTCCGTAGTTGGTACTGGCTTTGAGGCAGACAATTTGCGAGCCGTCGGGCGAGACACGCGCGGACCAGCCTTCGTCCGAGAGTTGGCGAGGAGTGCCGCCAAGGATGGACATGACGGCGAGACTCATCTTGGCGGAGGGAGAGGGCTGGAAGGAGAGCAGGAGGCGGGTGCTGTCGGGAAACCAACTCAAGAACTGGATATCGAATTTGTCGGAGAGTAAAGAGTGGGTTTCACCGGTGGCCATGAGGCGTAAATACGTGCCGGTTTTGTCGGCGTAGGCCAGGTATTTGCCGTCGGGAGAAATGGCGGAGGCGGCGAGGGGGTTTTCGGCGGGGTTGGAGGTGAGGCGGCGGGTGGTGGCGAGAGGATGGGTGACTTGCGAAGAAGTTCCGCGGCGTGAGAGTACAAATGCGAACAAGAAGCCGAAGATGAGGACGAGCGCGGCGGCGATGGCGACGGGAATTTGCCATTTTTTTTCGGGGCGCTGGACAACGCTCGCAGAGGAGGCCTGCGCGGCGGAGAGCTGCGAAGTGGCGCTGGAATTGGTGTCGCGCTGCAGGCGTTTGAGGTCGGCTTTGAGTTCCGCGCCGGATTGGCAGCGGACTTCGCGATCCTTTTCGAGAAGTTTGTTGATGATTTCTTCGAGGCGCACGGGGATTTGAGGATTAAGGCGCACCGGCGCGACGGGGGCGCGATTGAGAATGGCTTCGAAGATTACGCCGGAAGTGTCGCCTTGGAACGGCAGCGTGCCGGTACACATTTCGTAGAGAACGGCGCCGAAAGAAAAAAGATCGGTGCGGCCGTCGAGTTCCTTGCCGCGAACCTGTTCGGGAGACATCTAGGCGACGGTGCCAATTGCGGTTCCCGGGCTGGTGAGATTTTCTTCGGCGGTCATGGTGGGCGCCGAGGTTGCGCCGGCTTCGTCTCTCGATAGTTTGGCGAGGCCGAAGTCGAGAACCTTGGCGTGCTGATTTTTGGTGACGAAGAGGTTGGCTGGCTTGATGTCGCGGTGGACGATGCCTTTGCTGTGAGCGGCTTCGAGAGCGGCGGCGATCTGGATGCTGACGTCAAGGATGGTTTCGAGGTCGAGAAGTTTGCCGGCGATGAGATGCTTGAGAGTGCTGCCTTCGAGCAGCTCCATGGCGATGAAGGTCTGGCCACTGGATTCGTCGATTTCGTAGATGGTGCAGATGTTGGGATGGTTGAGGGCGGAGGCGGCGCGGGCTTCGCGGCGGAAGCGTTCGAGGCTTTGCGGATCGTTGGCGACATTTTCGGGGAGAAATTTGAGGGCGACGTGGCGGCCGAGGCGGGTGTCTTCGGCTTGGTAGACTACGCCCATGCCACCACCGCCGAGGCGCTCAAGTACGCGGTAATGGGAGATGCTTTGGCCAATCATGGGGTGGAGATGAGAGGGACATATTAGGAGTGGAGCGGAGGTTAGTCAATTCGTTCGGGTGCAGAAGCAAGTTTCACGGTCCGGGCGGTTGGTGGTTGAGACGAAATCCAAGCGCCATGGCGAACAAGCTACAAAACTTAGGGGGGCAACGAGTGTGGGAGGTCTGACTCGGCAGATTTAGATTCGCTTGTGTGGTTCGTTGAGGTTAGAGTTGATGGGAAAATTCAGAACGGCGTGGAGAGGTATCGATTGAAATTTCACGGTGGGGTCGGAGTGGAGAAATATTGGTGGATTTTTTTGATGGGCTTTTTGCTGATGCTGCCCTTCCCTGTGCGCGGGCAGAAC
>DATCOK010000391.1:0-4796 GCA_036564765.1 Candidatus Acidiferrum sp.
AGCCCGCACAGAATGGTTCCAGCGAGCGGATTACGTCTTCGGCGCGCAACCTTAGCTTCCGCCGCCAGCCATGAATCGTGATGAAGCTCTGCATGGTGTCGAGCGCCACTACAATTTTCTGTCGCTTCACCTTCTTCAAGAGCCGCCGCAGGAATAGCGCGTTAACCCTTCCCCGCTGGAACGCAGCGCTGCCGATGATGAGTTGGTCTACTCCTAACTCAGCTAACTTCGACGCGCGCGGAACCGATCGAATACCACCGCCCACGCGCACTTTCATCCCATACCCTTTAATCGCGGCCGCACAGAGCCGCTCCACCAGCGCGTTGTTCTCGCCCGTACCCATGGCGGCATCCAGGTCGATCACGTGGAGCCACTGGTACTCCTTGAATTTTTCAAGCAGGCCCAGCGCATCTGCCACCGCCAGTTCCCGCTTGCGACCTTGCACAAGTTGCACGGCCTGCCCGCGTTGCAGGTCGATGCACGGAATCAACATGGCAGGCGCACCTGAATCTTTTCTGCGGCCAGAAATTCCTTGAGCGCCCGGATGGCTTGGACCTCGTCGTGAAAAATGGAGGCGGCTAGAGCCGCATCCGCCGCGCCTTCGCGAAAAATCTCCGCGAAATGTTGCGGTAGCCTCGCGCCGCCGGAGGCGATCACTGGCACGGAAAGGTGTTTGGAGATAGCAGCGGTGAGTGGCACATCGAAACCGCTCTGCGTGCCGTCGCGATCTACGGAAGTGAGAAGAATTTCGCCCGCCCCGAGTTCGGCGCCCTGCTTGGCCCATGCAATTGCGTCGAGGTCGGTGAGTTCGCGCCCACCGCGAACGGTGACCGCCCAATAGTTGCCGTTCCGCTTCGCATCGATCGCCAGCACCACCGCCTGCGCGCCGAACTCCGCGGACAATTCTGAAATCAATCCAGGACGCGCCACCGCTGCGGTGTTCACTGTAATTTTATCCGCACCGGCGCGAACCACTGCCCGGGCATCCTCCAGCGTGCGAATTCCACCGCCGGCGGTAAGTGGAATAGTTAATTCGGCGGCCACACGGCGAATCGTTTCAAGAAATGTCGGGCGGCGATCGCGCGCAGCGGCTATGTCCAACACCGCGAGTTCATCCGCACCTTCGTTGTTGTAGCGGGCTGCCAATTCTGCCGGATCTCCGGCATCGCGCAAGCCGACAAAATTCACCCCTTTTACGACCCGCCCTCCGTCGGTATCGAGACAAGGGATGATGCGTCGCGCGAGGGTCATGCGGCAATCCGCACAAAGTTCTGTAAGACGCGCTGCCCGGCGTCAGCGCTTTTTTCCGGATGGAATTGCACCGCAAAGATATTGTCTTGCTCAGCTACCGAGACGAAGGCCCCGCCGTAGGTGCAAGTGGCCCGCGCTTCCGGCGGAGGACTTCCGTTTCTGCAAACGGCGTAAGAATGAGCAAAGTAAAAAAAAGCATCGCGACCGATTCCTTGTAACAGTCGGGATTCACCGGAACTCAGCAATTGGTTCCAACCCATATGCGGTAACTTAACCGTTGTCGTTAGCGAACTCACAGCACCTGAGAAAATTTTTAACCCACGCAGTTCCGGAGCCTCGTCGCTACTTTGATACAGCGCCTGCAAGCCCAAACAAATGCCAAGAAATGGGACCCCTTTCCGAATGGCTTGCAGTAATGCATCACGCATACCGTCGCGGTCTAATGCTCTAATCAATGCAGCGTAGTGACCCACGCCGGGCAACACGATGGCGGAGGCGGTAGCTAACCGTTCCGGCGAATTCGTCCGCTGGGTATCTGCTCCCAATCGTTGCAGCGCGCGCTCGACGGAAGGAAGGTTGCCGGCGCCATAATCGATCAATGTAATTTTCACAATAAGCCTTTAGTGCTGGGCAGCACGCCGCGCAAGCGCTTGTCGCGCGAGACCGCGAAGCGCAACGCACGAGCAAAGGCCTTGAACATTGCTTCGACCTGGTGATGCGAGGCGCGGCCGTACATGACGCGCAGGTGCACATTGGCGCGCGCCGCCTGCGCGAAGCCTTGAAAAAAATCTTCCACCAACTCGGATTTCAAATCACCCACACGCGCGGCAGCGACTCTTGCGTGCAGCACACAAAACGGGCGCCCGCTTAAATCCACTGCCGCAACCGCCAGCGACTCATCCATGGGCATAACAAAATAGCCGGCGCGCAAAATGCCGCGCTTGTTCCCCACCGCTTGCAAAACCGCCTCGCCCAGCGCGATGCCCACATCTTCCACGGTGTGATGCTGATCGACGTCGAGATCGCCGCGCGCCTGCAGTTGCACGTCGAAGGCCCCGTGGCGCGCTACGAGTTCGAGCATGTGATCCAAGAAACGAATCCCCGTGGAGACGCGCGCCTGGCCGCGGCCGTCGAGGTTCAGCCGAAGCACGATCTGCGTTTCGCTCGTGTTGCGCTGTATACTCGCGATTCGCGCCACGGCTAGCCGGCTCCTGGCATAACTTTTTGCTTACGCAGCTCCGCGCGAATTACTTTCATCAGCTGTTTCATTTCTGCTTCTGTGCCGATGCTGATGCGTACGAATCCCGGTCCAATATCCTTGCTGCGCACCCGCACCAGGATTCCGTGCGCGGCTAATTTCTTGAAGAGTGCAGTCCCCGCCTCTCCGAAGTCGGCCAAAAGAAAATTTCCCGCGCTGGGAAACGTTTTGACGCCTAGTTCTTGAAGCTCCCCATCGAAGCGCTTAAGGCGCTGGCGTGTTTCCTGAACATAGTCGCGGATGGCGGTGCGATCCGCCGTGGCGGCTTCGGCGGCCACCAGCGCTGCGACATTGACGGGAAAAGGCGGCATGGCGCGTTTTAGAAGTGCTAGCGAGGCGCGGCACGCCATCACCGCACCCAGTCTCAGCCCAGCCAGGCCCGCGGCTTTCGAAAAGGTCCGGGTGATAAATAACTGCGGGTACTTGCGGATCAGCGGTACGACGCTTGCGCCAGAAAATTCCGCATAGGCCTCGTCCATAACCAGAGCGGTGCGCTGCGACGCGCGCAATATTTGCTGGATCAGTTCCGGTGCCAAGAGCGTGCCGGTGGGATTATTCGGATTGGCGATGAACGCTACTCTCGGTTGCTTCTTCAGCGCGCGGATGAACTCCGCTACCGGAAATTGCATTTGGCAGTCATAACGCAGCGCTGCAACTCGCGCTCCGGCAATTTCCGCCCAGTAGCGATACATGGGAAACGTCGGTTCGCAGATCAGGATGTGGCTGCCCGGTTCCACAAAGGTATCGAAGAACACGCGCAGCGCGTCGTCGCCGCCGTTGCTAAGCAGCAACTCCTGTTGCGCTACCCCGAAGTATTTTGCGAGCCGCCGGGTGGGCTTGGCATATTCGGGATACATCGCCAATCGCTTCGCTTCCAACTTTCCGATCGCTCGCAGAACCGCTGGTCCGCATCCCGAGGTGTTCTCGTTGAAATCCAGCCGCACCTTGCCATTACGCCCTTCCGCGGGGGCTTCGTAGGTCTGGCGTTGCAAAATCGCCCGGCGCACAGGCAACCTGGCCTTCATCGGCGCACCTCCACGGCATGCGCGTGTGCCAATAGGCCTTCCGCGTGCGCGAGCGTTTGAACATCCCGCGCCAGGCGCTGAAATCCCGTGCGAGTGATGGTCTGGGTAGTGATGGATTTCACAAAATCAGCGGTAGAGAGCCCGCCCCGCGCGCGAGCCCAGCCCGCCGTTGGAAGCACATGATTGCTGCCGCTGGCATAATCGCCAAACGGTTGCGCGCTCCATGGGCCGAGGAAAACAGTTCCTACGGCGCGAATATCCGCCTTCGATGAAAAACGATCTTGCGGCAAGCTCAAATGTTCCGGCGCAAAGCGATGCACGAACTCCCAAGCCAACTTCATGGATGCTGCGAACAGAATCGCGCAACTTCGTACAACGGAAACGTGCGCCGGATTAGCCAACGGCAGCGCCTCCAACTGCTTGCGCATCTCTATCTGCACACGCTGGGCGAACGCGCGTGAAGTGGTCACTAGAAAACTCGCGGCATCCGGCGCGTGTTCCGCTTGAGCCAGCAGATCGGCCGCAACCCATTTGGCATTGCCGGAATTGGCGAGAACGATGGCCTCCGTGGGACCTGCAGGAAGGTCGATGGCACAATCCGCGCTCACCAGTTGTTTCGCGGCGGTGACGAAGCGGTTTCCCGGCCCGAAAATCTTGTCGACCGCTGCAATACTCACGGTTCCGTAAGCCAGCGCCGCAATGGCCTGCGCTCCACCCACCTTGGCCACGCTTCGAAGACCCAGAATATTCGCCGCAGCCAGCAGTTCCGCGTTTGGCTTTGGCGAAACCACCACGATGCGCTTCACGCCCGCGACCTGTGCGGGGATGACGGTCATCAGCAGCGTGGACAGCAGTGAAAAACACCCGCCGGGAATGTAGCAGCCCACGGATTCGATGGGCCGCACCACCTGCGCAATCGTGACGCCCGGCTCAACTTCCATCTTCCATTCGCGCGGGGGCTGTTTCTCAGCCATGGCGCGAATATTCCGGGCAGCATGTTCGATGGCGCGTAACAAATCTTTACTCGCTATTTTTCGAGCATTCTCTAATTCGCGTCGCGAAATCCAGAAGCTCTCGCGTACGTCCCCACCGTCATATTTGGCAGTCCACGCACGTAGCGCCACATCCCCGCGCTTTCGCACATCGGCAACGATTCGCGCTGCGATGCGGTGCGCTTGCGCATCGTGCTCTCGGCGCTTCCGCAGCAACTCGCGCTGTACTCCTTCGGTCAGTCTGAGAATTTTCATCACAGCACAATCTTG
>DATCOK010000392.1:0-8532 GCA_036564765.1 Candidatus Acidiferrum sp.
GTTCCCGCGCCTACTGCCGGAGTGATCAGTGGCATCGCCGTACAAGCCAATCACGCCGTTGAGCGCGGTGCAAAATTGCTCACACTCGAGGCCATGAAGATGCAATCCAATATCTATGCTCCCATCTCCGGCCGCATCACCAAGCTGCTGGTCTCACCAGGCCAGAATGTCGAATCCAAGGACCTGCTCTTGACCATCGCCCCATGAGTTTTCGCAAACACGAAAGATTCCCTTCCCAAATTTTAAGAAATGAACGCGACCTGATTGTTTACCTGCCGCCCGGTTACGAAGATCAGCCCGGCCGCCGCTTTCCAGTGCTGTATCTCAACGACGGCCAGAATCTTTTCGACGCCTCCACCTCTTTTGTGCCGGGCATGTACTGGCGCGTCGGTGAAACCGCCGACCTCATGATCACGCAGGGTTTGGCCGAGCCGCTCATCATTGTGGGCATTTACAACACCGGCAAACACCGTATTCGCGAGTACACCCCATCGCGCGCTCCGAAGCTCGGCGGCGGCAGCGCCAACCGTTACGCGCAATTTCTGATCGAAGAGGTGAAAGGTTTTATCGACCACGAATACCGCACCCTGGGTGAATTTGCCCACACCGGTCTCGGCGGCTCTTCGTTGGGCGGTCTCGTCTCACTGTTCGTGGCGTTGAAATTTTCCGGAGTTTACAGCAAAGTCGCGGCTCTCTCGCCGTCGGTGTGGTGGGATCAACGAATCCTGCATCGCTTCGCCGAAACCGTCCGTATTCGCAACCGTTCAAAAATCTGGTTGGACATCGGCACCGGTGAAGGAGGCCAAATCGTGCGCGACGTTCAGGATTTTCGCGATGTGCTCTTTCGCCGCGGCTGGCAGCAAGACCGCGACTTGCATTTCGAACTGGTCGAGGACGCGGAGCACAATGAAGGTGCCTGGGCCCAGCGCATCGGCGCGGTACTGCAATTTCTTTTTCCCGTGTGAATTTGCCAAGTATAATTCGCCGCTGGGCGCCGCCAGCCGCCGTGGCAAGTCGTTGCGAAGTCGCAAATCGCAAGCGGCGCATTTTTGAAAAGGATGTGCTCCAGACTTTAGAGGAACTATGCCGGCCGATCGACCGCTGACCATTCTCTGCGTCACCTCGTACGAAAAGGGACAGGAGTTCATCCGTACCTGCAAAGCCATGGGCTGGCGCGTGCTCCTTTTAACCGTCGAGAAACTCAACAGCGCCGACTGGCCACGCGAATCCCTCGACGGAATTTTCACCATGCCCGAAGATCTGCCCATCCAGGGTTTGATCAACTCCGTCAGCTACATCGCCCGCTCGCAACGAATCGACCGCATCGTGGCCCTCGACGAATTCGACATGGAAAATGTCTCCGCCCTGCGCGAACACCTGCGCATCCCGGGCATGGGCTTGACCACTGTCCGTTATTTTCGCGATAAGTTGGCCATGCGCGCCCGCGCCAACGAGGCCGGCATTCGCGTCCCCGAGTTCGTGCATGTCCTGAACTACGACGACCTCATCGAATACATGCGCCGCGTCCCCGCGCCCTGGCTGCTCAAACCGCGTTCCCAGGCCTCCGGCATCGGCATGAAAAAGATTCACTCCCCGGAAGAGTTGTGGCCCTGGCTCGATCAGCTGGGCGACCACCAATCCAACTATTTGCTCGAGCATTTCGTGCCCGGCAAGGTCTTTCACGTCGACAGCATCGCCTCCCAGCGCAAAGTAGTATTCGCCGAAGCTCACGCCTACGGCACTCCGCCGTTAACCACTTCGCACGAAGGCGGCGTCTTCACCACCAGTACTCTGCGCGAAGATGCCGCGGAATTTGAGGAACTGCAATCCCTCAACCGCCGGGTGCTCGACGAATTGGGATTTGTTCGCGGCGTAACCCACGCCGAATTTCTCAAATCCGACGCCGACGGCCAATTTTATTTTCTCGAAGTAGCCGCGCGCGTCGGCGGCGCCTACATCACCAACGTGATCGAAGCCGCCACGGGAATCAATTTGTGGCGAGAGTGGGCGCGCCTGGAGGTCGGCGCTGGCAAGGAGCTTTATGAATTGCCGCTCACCCGTCGCGAATACGCGGCGGTAATTTTATCGTTAGCTCGGCAGGAGCAGCCGGACACTTTGCCCTACAACGATCCGGAAATCGTCTATCGCATATCGAAGTATCACCACGCCGGCCTGATTCTTCGTGCCGCCGATCGCGCCCGTCTCGAAATTCTTCTCACCTCCTACGCCCAAAGATTCCAGAACGATTTTCTCGCCACGCAACCGGTCCCCGACAAACCAACCTTCTGAGCGAAAGCACTACATCTCCGTGGCGGCCGCTCTTCCTTTATCGAGCAAATATTCCTCAAATGTTTTTGCAAGTTGCCTGCTAGCTATCCGCGGTTATGTGTTATGTTGTCGCCCCCTGTCCTCAAGTCCCAGTAACTTTCACGCACCCGTGCGCCACACTCTGTTTGCAACCGCATTTTCCAGGGACTAGAGTTTGCTGTACCCCGGTAGGACATCTTGTGGTTTTGGGGGCTGTCCCTAGGGAGGTCAGATGTGGAGCAATAAAAGGCCGGATACGCCGCAGGCCGCGCAGCCGGAGCCAAAAAACTTATATTCCAATGAGCCGCCGAGGCCTGCTCCGGCGACTTGGGAGGGAACAAGCACCATGAGCACCGATGCAATGCGACCACTAGGGGGAACGGAGCGTGCGGGAGCGCGTCTCGGCTCCAGCCTGCACGTGAAGGGCGAAATTTCCGGAAACGAAGACCTGCTGATCGACGGCACGGTCGAAGGTCTGATCACTCTCGATGAGCGTAAGCTCACCGTCGGCGCCAGCGCCAAAGTTACCGCCGATATTATTGCCCGCGAAGTTGTCGTCTACGGAACGGTAAAGGGCAATCTGCGCGCGAAAGACCGTATCGAAATTAAAAAGGACGGGTCGGTTAACGGCGACCTGACTACCGCGCGGATCATGATCGAAGACGGAGCGTACTTCAAGGGCTCCATCGAGATTGACAAGACCGCCGACAAAGAGACCAGCGCCAACGCGTTCAGCCGTAAGGATGTTCCGGCCACCGCGAAGACCATCTAACTTTCCTTTCACAAATTTGCTCTCGAGCGGCGAGGACCAAATTCCTCGCCGCTCTTTTGTTTGTATCAGCGGTTGCTCGCCTCGGTCATCTCCCGCTAGGCTCTAACCTTTCCCGACGTCTTTCATCCAACCTGAAGAGCGCAGTTCATTCGACGGAGCTTCTTATGCAAACACGCAAACTCGGCAATTCCGATTTGATCATCACTCCCGTGGGGTTTGGCGCGTGGGCCATCGGCGGCGGCGGTTGGGAATTTGCCTGGGGTGAGCAGGAAGACTCGGACTCCATCGCCGCCATTAAAAAAGCACTGGAACTCGGCATCAACTGGATCGACACCGCGCCAGTCTACGGCACAGGCCACTCCGAAGAAGTCGTCGCGAAAGCTTTGAAAGAATGGACCGGCGCACGGCCTTACATTTTTACCAAGTCCACCCTGGTGTGGGATGACAAACGCAAGACCCGCAGCGACCACAGCGCGGCCTCGATCCGTCAAGAGTGTGAAGACAGCTTGCGCCGCCTGCAGGTGGAGACCATCGACTTGTACCAGATGCATTGGCCTCCCACCGGCAAAGGCCCAGGTACTTTGGACGAAGCGTGGCAGACCATGGCCGACCTGCAAAAAGAGGGCAAAGTCCGATGGATCGGCGTTTCTAATTTCAACGTCGCGCAGATGAAGCAAGCCGAGAAGATCGCTCCCATCAGTTCGCTGCAGCCGCCCTACTCCATGATTCGCCGCCAGATTGAAGCGGAAATTTTGCCCTACTGCGAACAACACGGTGTCGGCGTGATTTCCTACGCGCCCATGGCTTCCGGGTTGTTGACCGGCGCTATGACTCGCGAACGCGCTGCCTCCTTGCCCGCCGACGATTTTCGCAGCCGCAATCCCGAATTCAAGGAACCGCGTCTCTCCAAAAATATCGAGTTGGTGGAACGCCTGCGCCAGGTCGGCCAGCGGCATGGCCGCAACTCCGGTGAAGTCGCCATCGCCTGGGTGCTACGGCTGCCGGCGGTCACCGGCGCCATCGTTGGCGCGCGCAACGCCAAGCAAGCCGAGGGCGTCATGCGTGCCGGCGATTTGAAATTGACCAAGCAGGAGATCGCTGAAATCGAAGGCGCCGCAGCCACCGCCACCGCGCGATAGGTTTCTATCCACTATCCAAAGCGCGGGGATCTCCGCGCGGAAATAATGGTGTATCGATGGACCTGGGAATCACAGGCAAGATCGCGGTCGTAACGGGATCAACCGCGGGCATTGGCTTTGCTATCGCCAGCACACTGGCGGCGGAGGGCGCTCACGTAGTTGTGAACGGACGAACGACCCAGCGCGTGAATGCCGCGCTCGAGAAAATTCGCAAGAGCGTTCCCCACGCCACGGCCACGGGTGTGGCCGCCGATCTCTCCTCCGTCGCGGACATCCAGAAACTCATTCGCGAAGCCGGCGAGGCCGATATCTTGGTCAACAACCTCGGAATTTTTGAGCCCAAGCCTTTCGCGGATATCCCCGACGCCGATTGGCAGCGTTTCTTCGACGTGAACGTGATGAGCGGTGTGCGCCTGAGCCGCCATTACCTACCCGGCATGCTGCGCAAAAACTGGGGACGCATCATTTTTATCTCCAGCGAATCCGGCCAGCAGATTCCCGCGGAGATGATCCATTACGGTATGACCAAAACCGCGCAAATCGCCATCGCCCGCGGCTTGGCTGAATCCATTGCGGGCACCAAGGTCACCGTGAATTCCGTGCTGGTCGGTCCCACTGAATCCGAAGGCGTAGGAACATTTGTCGAGGACCTCGCCAAACAGCAAGGTATCTCCAACTCCGAATTCGAAAAAAAGTTTTTTAAGAGCGTGCGGCCGAGCTCGCTGCTCAAGCGCTTCGAAACTCCCGAAGAAGTCGCCGCCGTTGTCGCCTTCGTCGCCAGCGCGCAAGCCGCCACCATCAACGGCGCGGCCGTCAGAGCTGACGGCGGCGTGGTTCGCAGTATTCTCTAATTTGGTGCCCTACAGCCAGGCTACGCCCGCAGATAATCAGGCCGCCAATTTTTAATCATCTGTTTGATGACCTTGCGGCTCTTGATTTTTTCATCCAGCACTTTACGCGTCAGCCCCGGCAACTCCGCGTCGCTCGCGAACCGCAGCGCAACCAGTTGGCCGGGCTCCAACTCCAGAATTCGTCCCTGCAGATCCTGCGGCAGCAGTCGTTCGCAGCGCTGCCGTTCTTCCATTCGAATGACCCGGTCTTGCACCGAGAGCGCGAACACTCTCGCCATCAGAAATCCCAACAGTATCGCCACGGAAGTCAGTACCCACACCGCCCCGTCCAGCGACCACAGCGAGGCCTTCCAGCGATGCACTGCCCACCCGAGGTTCAGCAGCAAGACTGGTAACACAAAAAAATGAAACGCCGGCACAAACTTGGTGTGATTGGCAAAATTCTGTTCGCTCATCGAATCGCCTCCTCAAAGGAATAAATCGGTTCCACATCCACGGGTATATCCGAAACTTTTCCCAGCGCCTCCTGCAACTCGGGCGGCAGCACCGCATATTTGTTAAACCACGCTTCGCTGCGCGCGCGATCGCCCGTCGCCTCTTGTTCCAGCAACTCCTTCGCCAGCACTGCGATGGCCGTCGGCATTTTCTCCGCTACCACGGCATACCGCCCGGTCGTCCCGTCGCGCGTGATTGCGCCCTGGCTCGACAAATAGTTGAACTCCATCATTTCCGCGCGCCCGTGCGGCTCAGCGATCCCAAAGCGTATCGTGCGCAAATTTCCGGCTACATACGAAATGTAATCTTCGTCCAGTTTTTCCGTGCTCAATTGCCCGTGTTCGCTGAGCCACTTCAGTCCGTACAACCCCACCACGTCCGCCTTGGCCTCTTCGAGACCGGAGAACGTCCCGCCAATCGCTTCGCGTATGTCATGTTGAGCCCCGCCGCTGCGCGCGTAGTCCGGCCCCAGTTCATGGCTGATTTCATGCATCAACGTCGAAGCCAGATATCCTTCGGAGGAAGCCCTGGCAGCCTGATCCTCACGCATCAAACGCGTGGCCAGCGGCAAAATCACTTCGTTGACCCGCGCATCCAGAAAATTCTTGAAGAAAATCTTCTTGCTGCCTTTGGCAGCATGCACTCGCGGATCGTTCGGCAAATTGTCAGCCACCGATTGATATCCATGCAGCAAATCGCCGGTGCGAAACGGCGCGTCCATCACTTCCATCGGCGTGAGATGCCCGCGCTTGGACGGCAAATCCGCTTTGTCCAGCGGCAAGGCCTCCTGCAAATTCGGTACGTACTTCTGATACACCTCGAGCTTTTTGCTCTCCTCCTCATTGCGGACCAACACCGCCGCCCCATACGAAGTCTTCACTCCCAGCAAATTGTCCAGGTACGTTTCGTACGGCGCCAAGATCAGGTCGAACTTGGGATCTTTGAGGTCTACCCACGCCAGATCGCTTTGGTAATAATCGTCGTTCAGAAGTGCGTCCGCCCGCAGCCGCAAGAATTTCGCGAACGCCGCGTCGTCGCTCAAGTCCGCGGCCTCGCGCAGCGCCTTGGCCGCGGGGTTGACGAACTCCGCGAACTCCTCATGGTAGGGAATCGCCACCAGCGCGTCGCCTTTGCGCCGTACCACCGTGTAGTCCCCGTACAGCGCATCTTTCTCTTGCGGATGCTTCTTCACGTAGCTTTCGATTTCTTCGCGGGTCAGCCCGGCAGGGTACAGCGCGCGCCCCGGCGGCGCTGGCGCCGTTCCCACGAAAGGCTTCATCTCATCCACCAGATCGTAGCGGCTGCCGTTGATCTTCATAAAGCGCCGGAGCTTCACATCTTCCGGTTTCTTGCTGCCCGCGAGAGATTGGTACAACTTCAAACCCTCCGGATCGCTCTGCCGCCAGTAAATCTGCTCAATGTAATTCGAGGCTTCCACCAACTTGCGCACCAGCTGCACCTCGCGCTGACTCAATCCCTCTTGATGAAAGGGCATTTTGATCCGTTTGAAACGCGCCAGACGGGCGTCCAGGTCGCGCGCCACTTCTTGAGCCGGAGCCGCGACTGGCTTGTTAGACGGGATTTGCGCCGGGGCCGCGCACGTGAGGAAAACAAGAAGTGTGCAGATAGGGGCAACTCGAAATATGTAGGCGATGATGTTCTTCAGCAGGTTGGGCATGGGCACGATTGTAAACCAGCTTCCCTCGAACGAGGTTCGCACGCCAAAGCCGAAGCAGACGCGACGGTTAAAACTTCAAGACTTGCCCCTTCTGATGAAACGAATCGAGGCCTGGCTACATCAAAACGGAAACTAGGAATGGGCGCTTAACTCGTCGATCCTCAACAATCGCTGCGATCATTTCGCGCCGGGAGAAAATCATGGCCAAAGCTACTTGGGCAGGCAAAACCATCGCGGAGAGCACCGCCACCGTGGTAGTCGAAGGCAACCAGTATTTCCCGCCCGACGCAGTGGGCAAAGATTTTCTCAAGCCCAGCAACCACACCAGCGTCTGCTCTTGGAAGGGCACCGCGCACTACTACCATGTGGAGGTCGACGGCATGCAGAACGAAAACGCCGCGTGGTACTACCCCGAGCCCAAGCCCGCCGCCGCCGAAATCAAGGACCGCATTGCCTTCTGGAAGGGTGTCAACGTCCAGCCCTAAGCCGTCAGGTCCCCAGCAGATTTGGCTGCGCCCGCGAGTATCCGCGCTCTTCCGCCCACAGTGAGAGCGGAATAGCCGACAGATCATCAACCAGTGGCACTGCGTTCCCATCTTTCGTCAAATCAATCGTGCGCAAATAAAATTTGCAGGTGTCGCAGGCGTCCACGCGCATGTACGGAAACTGCTCGGCCACATAGACTGGCAGTTTTGCTTCGGTTTCTTCCCCGCAAGTAGCGCAGAAAATCCGCCGAAATTCCCACTCCTGCAGGCAAAACGAACACAGCAAGAATCGCTTCCCGCCGTCGCCCTCTGGCCGCATGACCCCCAGCAAGGGGCGGGCCCCGCACAGCGGGCAAAGGGAAGAGAAGTTGTGAACTTCCGCGCGCGGGGTTACACAGCTCAAGCCTTCCGCGTATGGCTGTAAAAATGCGCGTGGCAGAAACTGTTCGAACGCCGCATTCGGACTATCGTCGCGCCCGCTGGTGTTCCAGTAATCCAGTAGCAATTGCCGCCACACGCTAGCGCGCTCCGCCGACACTTGATGCGCCGCTTCCGCCAGCGTAGCCGGCGCCGCTTCCGCGACCACCTTCAGAAATTCCGGAAAATGAGAAAGCGCGGCGTCCACCTGCAAAAGCTCGCGAAGCTCCGCGACCGCGGCATCCTTAGCGTCCGGTAACTCCACCGCGATGCGCGCGCGCAAATCCTTCTGGAACTCCGCGATTCTTTTGTAAAACTGCAGAACCTCGTTTGCGAAGGGATGAACGGAAGCTAGAAGATCGGCGCGGCGAATGCGCTTGTCATACTC
>DATCOK010000393.1:0-3519 GCA_036564765.1 Candidatus Acidiferrum sp.
CCATAGATGTTTTCTAGTGCCATCTGGGCTTACGGCCCTTGTAATCCGCGCATCCTAGCACGCCACCTCTAACCCGTGACAAACAGTCCTGCGAAAGGCGCATAATTTCATTTCAAAACTTCCCGTTTTTGCATAGGCTACTGCGTTCAGAGGTAACTGCATGGCTGGCGCGCCCACTCCATTGCCCCAATCGCGGCTCGGCACCACCCTCCGCCGCGATGCCTGGTGGACCGAACTCCTTCCCGTATGGATTCTCCTCGGCGGCTTCGGCGTCTACGCCACCTTGCGCGCTTTCGAAGGCCAGTATTACGAATGGGCACCCTACCTCTCGCCCTTTTATTCCCCGCTCATCGACGCCCACCACCAATGGTGGAAGCTCTCTCCCGCGCTTTTGATTCTGATCTTTCCCCTCGGCTTCCGCATGACCTGCTACTACTACCGCAAAGCCTACTACCGTGCATTTTTTCTCGACCCACCGGCCTGCGCCGTCGATGAATCCCCCACGCGCAAATACCGCGGCGAATCCAAATTTCCCTTCATCCTCCAAAATGTCCATCGCTACTTCCTCTACGCCGCGCTCATTTTCCTCGGTTTCCTTTGGCATGACGCCTATCTCGCTTTCTTCTTCGATGGCAACTTCGGCATCGGCCTCGGCACCCTCATCATGCTCGCCAACGTGATCCTCCTCAGCTTCTACACCCTGTCCTGCCACTCGCTGCGCCACATCGCCGGAGGAAAACTCGACTGCTTCTCCTGCGCCACTTTCGGAACCCCACGCGCCGCCGCCTGGCGCGGCTTCTCCTTTCTCAACGAGCGCCACATGATTTTCGCCTGGGCCAGCCTCATCTCCGTCGGCGCCACCGATTTCTACATCCGCCTGCTCGCCAGCGGCGCCATCCACGACCTGAGGATTCTGTGAGCGGAAACTACGAAGTACGCGAACACGATGTACTGATCATCGGCGCGGGCGGCGCAGGCTTGCGCGCCGCCATCGAAGCCCTCGCGCAAGGCGCTTCCGTCGGCGTGGTCTGCAAATCCCTGCTCGGTAAAGCCCACACCGTCATGGCCGAAGGTGGCATCGCCGCCGCCATGGCCAACGTCGATCCCGCCGACAATTGGAAAACTCACTTCCGCGATACCATGCGCGGCGGCAAACTTCTCAACAACTGGCGCATGGCCCAACTTCACGCCCAGGAAGCCCCCGAGCGCGTCCGCGAACTCGAACAGTGGGGCGCGCTTTTTGACCGCACCGAAAGCGGCGAAATTCTCCAGCGCGCCTTCGGCGGTCACACCTTCAAGCGCCTCTGCCACGTCGGCGACCGCACCGGCCTCGAATTAATCCGCACCTTGCAGGATCGCGGCGTGCAGCAGGGCGTCGACTGCTACATGGAATGCACCGTTACCCGCCTCCTGATGGACCACGGCCGCGTCGCCGGCGCCTTCGCCTACTGGCGCGAATCCGGCCGCTTCATCGTCTTCAAAGCCAAATCCGTGGTCATCGCCACCGGCGGCATCGGCAAAGCCTGGAGCGTCACCTCCAACTCCTGGGAATACACTGGCGACGGCATGGCCCTCGCCTATCAGGCCGGCGCGGAATTAATGGACATGGAATTTGTACAGTTTCATCCCACCGGAATGGTCTGGCCGCCCGGCGTGCAGGGCATTCTCGTCACCGAAGCGGTTCGCGGCGAAGGCGGCATTCTCACTAACAAGCTCGGCGAGCGCTTCATGGAAAAATACGATCCCAAGCGCATGGAGCTTTCCACCCGCGACGTCGTCGCCCGCTCCATCTACACCGAAGTGCGCGAAGGCCGCGGCACCGAACACGGCGGCGCGTATCTAGATATTTCCAACAAGCCCGCCGAGTACGTGAAGAAAAAACTCCCCAGCATGTATCACCAGTTCAAGGAGCTCGCCGACGTCGACATCACCAAGGGCCCCATGGAAGTCGGTCCCACCTGCCACTACGTCATGGGCGGCATCCGCGTCGAAGCGGAAACCGGCCAGGCCAGCATCCCCGGAATTTTCGCCGCCGGCGAAACCGCCGCGGGACTTCACGGCGCCAATCGCCTCGGCGGAAATTCACTCTCTGACCTGCTCGTCTTTGGCCGCCGTGCGGGACTTGCTGCCGCGGCGTATGCCAGGCAAATCGCTCACGCCACCGTCGACGACGCACAAATCGAAGACGCCGAAAAAGAATTGCTCGCGCCCTTCTCCAACAAAGGCGAAAGCCCCTACGCCGTGCACCGCGATCTGCAAACCGTGATGCAAAGTCTGGTCGGCATCTATCGCACCGCCGAAGATCTTGATCGCGCCGCCACCGAACTCAAAATGCTCAAAGCCCGCGCCGACGCCGCCAGTGTCGAAGGCTCGCGCATGTTCAATCCCGGCTGGCATCTTTACCGCGATTTGCAGGCCATGCTGCTCATCGCCGAAGCCGTCACCCTCAGCGCCACGGCGCGCACCGAAAGTCGCGGCGCGCACAGCCGCATCGATTTTCCAAATCTTGATGCCCCCTGGGGCCAGAAGCACAACATCATCGTGCAGGAAAGCGGCGCGATGGCGCGCAACGAGTCACCCATCCCGCCCCTGCCTGCGGAGCTCCAGGAAATTTTGGCGCAGGAGTAGAGAGGGTTTTAGTTTTGATCGGCAGCGTTTGACCCAAACGCAACGGAAAACGAAACGCGCAACGGAAAACGGAGAGCAGCGATGGCCGAAACAGTCTTGCGGGTATTCCGCGGTGGCGCGAGCGGCGGCGAGTTGGTCGATTACCAAGTCCCCGTCGCTCCCGGTATGGTGGTGCTCGACGCGCTGCACTACATCCAGGGCCACCTCGCTCCCGACCTCGCCGTGCGTTGGAATTGCAAAGCAGGGAAGTGCGGCTCCTGCTCCGCCGAAGTGAATGGCCGCCCGCGCCTCACCTGCAAGAGCCGCATGGACGATTTGCCCAAAGACGAACCCATCACCGTCACGCCCCTCGAAGCCTTCCCGAAAATTAAAGACCTCGTCACTGACGTTTCCTGGAACTATCGGGTCAACAAAAAAATCCCCCCCTTCCAGCCCAAGCCCGGCGTGCAATGGAAAATTTCGCAGCTCGACGTCGACCGCGTCCAGGAATTTCGCAAGTGCATCGAGTGCTTCCTCTGCCAGAACGTTTGCCACGTCTTGCGCGATCACGACAAAAAAGAAAATTTCGGCGGCCCGCGTTTCTTCGTGCGCGTCGCGGGTCTGGAAATGCATCCCCTCGACGGGGCCGACCGCATTCGTTTTCTCAAAGACGAGCTGGGGCTCGGCCTGTGCAACATCACCAAATGCTGCACCGAAGTCTGCCCCGAAGAAATTCACATCACCGACAACGCCATCATTCCGCTGAAAGAGCGGGTGGTCGACGAATTTTACGATCCCATCACCATGCTCTTCCGCAAGCTGCGCGGCCCCAGCGAAAAGCGCAATTAATCCGCGCTGGGTGTATTGTGTCTGCAAGTGGGGGGGCCATGGATGCCCAATTGAAAGCAATCT
>DATCOK010000394.1:0-2421 GCA_036564765.1 Candidatus Acidiferrum sp.
CGCCACAACTCCACCTGCAGTCGTCCACATTTTCTTATTCATGATGAATTCCTCCGAGAAAATCTCTCCGCACCGTTGTTCTGTTTTGAAAAAATGCCTTCTGCGAGGTTAGACGCGGCAAAACTCAAACCGTTGAGCGCAATATCAGCACGCGAATCCCGCCATTCACGGTGCGCAAATGAATCGGAGAGCCGCCGCGGCCGAACTTTCCATGAATTTCGCGCGGCCGCAGGGTGCTTTCGAGCGCCAACGGCAGCTCGGAAGAAAAATTCCCGTTCAGGCATTTGGCGTCCACGTCGGCCTGAGTATCGGATGGCACGGCGAGCACCAGCGAGCCGTTGGTGGTCTCCGCGGTGGCTTCCCCTTTTTCATTTTGCGAAGATCCTAGGTGGGCCAGTTCCAGATGCACATTGCCATTGGTGGTGTGCGCGTGAATGTTGCCGCCGCCTTCGTACACTTCAATGTTGCCGTTGACCGTGCGCAAATCTTCGATGGCGTCGACGCCGGCAATACGCAGCGTGCCATTCACCGTGCCGATGTGTTCTACACGCGCTCCATGCGGCACGTGGATGACGTATTCCACGGCCACTTCGACGCCTTCGTTTTGCGGGTAATGCGTCGTCACTGAGACGGCTTTTGGTTTGGCGTCCACTTCGATGGAGACGCGTTCGAGGTCCTCTTCTTTTACTTTGGCGATTTTTACGGCGTGCACCTCGATGGCATCGCGATCCCAGCCGTCAACTTCCACGGGGCCGTTGACGTTTTGCAATTCGAAGGTGCCGCCCGGAAGAAGCGGGTAACTCTGATCAAAGTCTTTGCTGATGGCCAAACCGGAAGCAGCGCAAAGCGCTCCCATCGCACACAAGAACACTACGGCACGCAGCGCCTGTCGAAGCATCGAGTTGTACCCCCATTTCGAGTTTTTACGGTGGACCCAGGGACAAAAAAATTCACGAAACTGTTTCGCGCGCGGCGCAAGAAAAAATCCAATCACTTCAGCTGGAAATTAAAGGTCACGGTAGAAACCACTTCGACCGGTTTGCCATTCACCCACGCTGGTTTACCGCGCCATTGCTTTACCGCCGTGATGGCCGCGTCTGCCAACGCGGGTTCCCCTTGAAGCAATTTCAAAACCTCCACGCGTCCGTCTTTGGTGATGCGCACCTGGAGTTTCACCATGCCCTGGAGGCCCACGCGTTGCGCCAGTTCGGGATAAGCGGGATGCGGCGAAGAGGTCAGCCGGGTGCGAAATTCGTCGGGGTCTTCGCGCAGACCGCCGGTTACGGCCACTTCCAGCTTGCCCAGCCAACTTTCAAGCCAGTCTTCCCGGGGCTCCGCCCGCGCAGCGTCGGACGCTGGCGATGCACTTTCGGCTGCCGACGTGCCAGCTGCCGCGGCTGTGCTCGCTGCGGAAGATGGCGGCGTGAACTGCACGACACGTAGCCGCTCCTGCTGCTCGCGAATGCGCGACTCGCGCAGGGAGGGATCGGAATCCAAAAATTGCAAACGAATTTTCCCTGCGGTCGTGTGGAGCTTCAGCGGAATGCCGCCGCCATTCAAGACGCCGATGGCGTGCACCGGTCCGTTGGGTTCGGTCTGAAAACTCAAATGAAGCGCAGGATCCGCTTCGATGCGATGCTCGCCGCCTTTCGAAACGAGCGCATCGATATTGGCCGCAAGGTTGCGCGGCAAGAACACCACGATGTCGCCATTTCCGGAAGACAACTGCGACGAACCCGCGAGTTGCACAGTGGATTGCGCTGAAGCCATATCTGGACTGATCCATGCGGTGATGGTGCCGTCCGCGGTCGCCGCTTGGACCGCGCCGGCCACGCGCGTAAGACAGATGCTGCCGCCGCTGGATTCCACTTCCATCGGCCCGGCCACGTACATGATGCGGATACCGCCGCCGCCGGTCTGCGCGCGCACCGAGCCATGCACTTCGCCGAAATCGATCTGGCCGCCCCCGGTGCGCACGCTTACAAAATTTCCTGCGTGGCCCACGGTAATGTTTCCGCCGTCAGTATCCAGGTCGGCGCGTCCGCCTATTTGCCCGGCGCGAATGTGGCCGCCGCCGCTGCGTAGCGTGGCGTCGCCTTCCACGTTGCCGACGTTGATGTGTCCGCCTCCGGTGAAGGCGTTCAGGTCGCCAGCTACGTCGAGCACCTGGATGTGGCCGCCTTCGGTGCGCAGCTTGGACATGGCGTGCATGGCGCGCATAGCGTCTGTACCGCCTCGCTGCGCTGCGTTTTGCGCGCTGCTTACGCCGATGCGTCCGGTGCGAATATTTCCGCCCTGGGTTAACAGCGTGGCGATGCCGCCGATGTCCTGGGTTTCGATGTCGCCGGCTTCAGTTTTTATGTCGAGGTTGTAATCTCGCGGCACGGCCACTTCGATCTGCACCCAGAACTGCGCGCCGCC
>DATCOK010000395.1:0-4545 GCA_036564765.1 Candidatus Acidiferrum sp.
GCCTAACAGCATCTTTCCATTCATGTTCGCTCCCGCCATTTGCTCAAAGAATTCTCAAGCTGGCCCGGTGCTACCGTTGCACTTTGCCGGCAGTTGACGCAATTTTCGCGAGAGTATCAATGCGATCTCCGGCTGGTCGAAATCATCTGTACGTTATGCGATGCCGAACTAAGGCTCCATACCGATAAGCCCCTAGCTCGGGCACTTGCATCGTGTATCGGTGTTTCGCCCTTTCTTCGTTCCGTTTTCAGCCGCCCCGCGAAGCGTGAGCCCCGTACAGGAGCGCACTTCCGCAATCTCAGCCAATCGCTGTATTTCTTGAATCTTGTGGCCATGTTCTCCTTGTTCCTGCGTCGCGCAATTGGAAAGCATCACAGGCTCATAGGAGGCATGAATGAACTGGGATCAAATTGAAGGCAAATGGAAGCAGTACTCAGGCAAAGCCAAGTCCAAGTGGGGCAAGTTTACGGACGACGATATGACCACTTTGAGCGGTAAGAAGGATCAGCTCGTCGGCCTCGTACAAGAGCGCTACGGTATCGCCCGCGACGAAGCGGAGAAGCAGGTCAACGAATTCGGTGATTCCTTCTCCGACGATAACGCCGCGCAGCGTGACGAAAATGCCCGCCGCGACAAAGCGCGCGGCGCAGGAAACGTCTAGGTTTTAGTCCGGTAAGTGAAAACCGCACCGCTCAACCGGTTGCGGCCCAATCAAGCTGGCCCCTCGGGGCCAGCTTTTTTATGATCTCAACGTCAGCAAAAGCCAACAGACTGTCCAAATTTCACGGCCGGAGTTGACCACCTTGCTGCTGTCTCTTTTGCGGCAGCGATTTTGCCGCCCCTGCGCTGCGGTATATAGTGGAATGAGGCGAATTGACGGCGCAGCGAGTCCTTCGACGTGACGTGCATACGTACTCGGCGACCACGTAACTCGCGCAGTTGTTGAAGACCGCAAAGGCACCCCATCCGTAATGGCTGGAGACATCAACAAGCATCTGGATCGCGCGAAGCGTTTCCTCGAGAAGAATCGGGTCGCGGACGCTATTGCCGCGTACCTCGCGGTGGTGGGCGAAGCGCCGCAGCACCAGGAAGCCACGCAGGCTCTGGGCGATCTCTACGCCCGTACTGACCAGCAGGATCTCGCGGCCGTACATTATGGTCTGCTATTCGACATGCTGGTCGAGCCGCGCGACGAAAATAAAGCGCTGGCTATCTACAACCGGTTCTTGCGCAGCGGCCCGGTGCAGCAACCTCCTGAGCGCATCGCCCGTTACGCCTTCCTGCAGCAAAGACAGAACCGGCCCGATGAGGCGATCGAACAATATGGCAAGGCCGCCGAACTTTTCACCGCGGATTCGCGGGATGAAGACGCGCTTTTTTGCCTGGAGCGCATCGCGCAACTCGATCCGGAAAATCCCGCGCGCCAGTTGCGCTTGGCGGAAGCTGCCGAGCGCATGTCCAGGAGCGCTCTCGCCGCTCGCGCCTACTTGCGCGCCGGACAATTGGCGGCCGCACGCAATGACCGCGCCGATGCTCTAAAACTTTTGCAACGCGCCTATGTTCTGGCTCCGAAAGAGCGCAGCGTGGCGTTGCTGTACGCCGAATGCAAATTGCGCTCGGGCATGGCCGCCGAGGCCGTGGCCATTCTGGAACCCTTCTCGGAGACCGAACGCGACGTGGCGTTTGTCGACAGTTACGGTGAGGCGCTGGTAGGAGCGGGCCAACTGGATCGCGCCCGCGAAGCCTTGGAGCGTTTGCTGCGCGAAAAAAATGAAGGCGTTACACGGCTATTCGAATTGGCGGAGGCTTATGCCGACGCGGGTAATGACAAAGCTGCGGCGGAAGTTCTCGTCACCCTGAAGCGCCGCATGTTTGCCGATAAGCGCCAGAACGAATTTGCCACCCAGATGGATCTCGTGGGCGAGCGGCACCCGCATTCCCAGGGTGTCCTGGAATTTTGGGGCGCGCTGTACAACGAATTAAACCGCGAATCGAAATATTTCGACGTGCTGACCAAGCTCTTCGATGTGTATGTGCAGGCGGGAAGCACCGCCAAAGCTGCCGAAGCCCTCGAGAAAATGGTGGACATCGACGCGTACGATCATCGCAACCAGGAACGCCTGGAAAAGTTACGCGCCAGTGTGGATGATTCGTTCTACAAGCGGATGTCGGCCCGTTTAGCGCGCTCTTCTAGTTTGAATGCCGGTGCACCTGCGGTTCGACATCAGGCCACCGCCAACGATGTAGTCACTGCTTCGCACAACATTAGTGAAGCGGGACGCGAGTCGCAAACTCTGGAAGATTTGATCGTGCAGACGGAAATTTTCTTGCAGTATTCACTGCACAATAAGGCACTTGACCGCCTGCAAAAAATCGGGATGATGTTCCCCGGCGAGGAAAGGCGCAACGCGCGACTTTCGAATCTGTATCAGCTCGCAAACTGGTGGCCCCCAGGTGCGCACCGGCAGCAGCCGGATCCCCTGCCTGCAACACCCGCGCCGGTAAGCACGCTGCCGGCCTCGCCCGCGGCAGATTCTCAATCGCAGGGGTCCGCGGCAAAAAGTGGCACGTACACCGCGGAAACGTTGCGCGACCTTTCCAAGATTTCAGAAGTGAATCAGAAAATCTTCCGCCAGCAAACCCCTCGCGCCATGCTGAACACCGCGGTCAACGAAGTGGGCGCATATTTACGCGCCACCCGCGCGATTGCTGTAGTCGGCGCTGCGGGGCGGCCCCCTGAAATCACCGCGGAGTTTTGCGGACCGGATCGCCGGCCGGCGCAACCCGCCCAGATTGTGTTGATGCTCGCTGCCATCGAAAAAGCTGAGCCTGACGAACTCGGTACGCTGGTCGTGGAAGCGGTCCACGGCTCGGTGCTCCGCGACCTCGGTCTGGAGACTGTGCTGGCCATCGTCATCACCGACAAGGAAACGCAGACTCCCGCTGGCATACTGCTGGTTGGCCACGCCAAAGAGCACAAATGGCGCCCCAATGAAGCTTATTTCCTGCAGGCCGTCGGCGACCAGATGCTGATGAGTGTAAGCCACACGAAATTGCGCTCGCTGGTGCGGCGCATGGGTGTCTCTGATGAACGCACCGGCTTATTGAGCCGCAGCTCCTATCAAAGCTGCCTCCTGACCGAAGCCGATCGCGCGCGCACGCAAGGTACGCCGCTGGCTCTGGCGATTTTGCAGATCGACCGCGGAACCGATATTTTGCGGCAGCAGGGCGAATCACCGATGGAAAGATTTCTCGAGCAGTTGGCACGTTCGCTGCAATCCATGCTGCGGCAGAACGATGTCGCGGTGAAATATACCTCCTGGTCGCTGGCTTTCATTTTGCCGGATACCACCCTTGATGGCGCGCAACACCTGGCCGACAAGTTGATGCGCGCCGCTGCGGGATTGCGTCCTCCGTGGGACGCCACACAAGTTACCCTCAGTGCTGGAATCGTGGAAGCGGCCGCGAAGCCGGATTACGACAGCGAAGACATCGTCACGGACCTCATCAATCGCGCAGAATTTTCCATTGAAGAGGCGCGCAAGCGCGGCGGCGATACGGTGATCGCGCTGGACACTCCCAGGGTTTAGAATTTCATTAGAGAGGATTTCATGTTTCCAACGGACATAGTGATTGTAGCGGGTGCGCGCACGCCGATGTCGCGCTACACCGGATCGTTTTCGGATGTGTCGGCCATTGATCTGGCCGCTCACGCGTCGAAAGAAGCGATTCGGCGCTCGGGAGTCGATCCGGGAGAATTCGATCACGCGATTTTCGGCAACGTCATGCAGACCAGCGCCGATGCCTTGTATGGCGCGCGCCACGTGGGACTGAAAGCCGGACTGAAGATCGAGGCCCCGGCGGTTACTGTAAATCGCTTGTGCGGTTCGGGCATGGAATCGATCGCTCAGGCTGCGCAACGTTTGCTCTTGGGTGAAGCGACCATGGTGCTTGCGGGTGGCATGGAAAATATGACTCAGGCGCCGTTCGTGGTGCGCGGCGCACGCAACGGCCTGAAGCTTGGTGGCGGTGCGCTGGAAGACACCTTGATGGCCGGCCTGACCGATTCGTATTGCGGCTTGCCGATGGCGCTGACCGCCGAGAAACTTGCCGAGCAGCATGGCATCACCCGAGCCGATGCCGACGCCTACGCGTTGCGCAGCCAGCAAGCGGCGGAGGCGGCTTACAAAGCGTGTCGCGTGCGCGACGAGATCGTCCCGGTGGAAGTGAAGCAAGGCAAAAAATCTCTGACCGTCAGCGAAGACGACCACCGCCGTCCGGAGACCACTCTCGAAACTCTCGCGAAATTGCCGCCTTCATTCAAAAAAGATGGAATCGTAACCGCCGGAAATGCCAGTGGCATCGTGGATGGCGCGGCTGCCGTGGTCGTGACCAGGGAAAGTACCGCGCGGGAACGCGGATTAAAGCCGGCGGGACGCATCGTGGCCTGGGCCGTCGCGGGGGTCGACCCAAGTATCATGGGTATTGGCCCTGTGCCATCCTCGCAAAAGGCCTTGAAACTCGCTGGCCTGACGCTCGAGCAGA
>DATCOK010000396.1:0-4402 GCA_036564765.1 Candidatus Acidiferrum sp.
GGGTTCTGCCGTAGCAACTCTTCGTCTGTAGTGCCGATTAGCTGCGCCAGCCGTTCCGGCGTGCTGGCCAGCACCGTAAATGGATCGTGATCTTTCAGGAAACGCAGATACGGATTTAGAATCTCGTCGTGATTTTCCAAAGACATCTCTGTCGGCAAAGCCGCTAGAAGTGGAAGTAGATCAGGATTTCGCGGCGGCGCGGGATTGCGTCGCGCGATACCATTCGAACGTGCGCTGCAGGCCTTCTTCCAGCCCCACGGTGGGTTCGTAGCCGAGCACCGCTCGCGCTAGCGATATGTCTGCCTGCGAATCGCGAATGTCGCCGTCACGGGCCGGCTCATAGCGGGGCTTAAGCAGCTTGCCGGAAATCGCGCCGAGCCCCGTAACCACTTCGTTCAAATTGACCCGTCCCCCGGTTCCAATATTGAAAACTCGTCCCGAAGCTCGCGGCGCTTCGCAAGCCAGGAGATTGGCCTGCACCGCATTGTCCACGTAGGTAAAGTCCCGCGACTGTGTGCCGTCGCCGAAGATAACTGGCTCCGTCTCCTCTAGGAAAGCGGTACAAAATTTCGCCATCACGCCCGAGTACGGCGAACTGGGGTCTTGGCGCGGGCCAAAAATATTGAAGTAGCGCAGACACACGTTTTCGAGTCCAAAGCACCGCCCAAAGGTTTGCAGATAAAGTTCACCTACGTACTTGGTGACGCCATACGGCGAAATTGGTTGCGGCTCCATGGTTTCGATCTTTGGTAATGTCGGCGTTTCGCCGTAGGCCGAAGAGGAAGCTGCAAACACCACGCGCTTGACCTTGGCGTCCCGTGCCGCCACCAGCACGTTGAGCGTCCCATCGATATTGATGCGGTTGGTTTCTATCGGATCCTTCATTGAAAAGGGAACTGAGGTGCGCGCTGCTAGATGAATCACGTAGTCCGCTTCGAAGATCGCTTTACGGATCATCTCGATGTCGGTAATGCTGCCCTTAATGAACGTAATTTTATTGCGCACCTCGGCGAGATTTTCTTCTTTGCCCCCGGAAAGATCGTCGAGCACCACCACACTGTGACCGCGGCGCACCAATTGGTCCACGGTATTTGAGCCGATGAAGCCGGCGCCCCCAGTTACCAGGTAGCGCATAGGAAAACCTCCTCGAACACTCGCGGCCTGTTGCCATTGCGCGCATTGCCATCGCGCTCATTGCTACTGCTAGACCTTCGGATAAGCGGCAAAGACGCGCACTCCGCGTTTTGATACGCTGAAGATTCCCGCAATGCAGGCACGATGAAATTTCGGAGCCGCGAGCGAGACCAATTGTACGACGGAAGTTTGCAGTGCAAGGGACTGTTTCCAGGGAGCGTCACGCAAAAATTATGAGTAGGCGGGTTACGTTGGGAGCGGTACTGCTAGTCGTGGCGGCCGGTGGCGCCGTGCTGTACGCTACGCACAATCGCAAGGATACTTCACGGGCCTCCACAGTGTCCCTCCCGTCAGAACCGCCTCCGAACTCTGCATCCGGTGATCCGGTCGCTGCGGATACAGCAGACAACTCGCCAGCGGCCTCCGCTTCGCCGCGAACTGAGTCTCCAGCAGTCGACCCCATGAAGCCGACCGCCATCGACCCCAACTCTCCATTGCGTGCCGGAGAGAGCTGGGATTATTCCGCCAACGTCTCGAAACTCAGCAGCGTTGCCAACCTGCATCTGAAAGTCGTGGAAAAAAGAAATTTCCTGGGCAAGAGCGCCTGGCATCTCCAGGCCGTCGCCCACACCGAAAACCCGTTGCGCATGGTCTTCGCGCTGGACGATCAGTTCGACTCCTACAGCGACGCCGCCACCCTCGTCAGCATGCAGTACGAAATGCATCTCAACGAAAAGGGCGAAACCCTCAACTCCGTGCAGCGCATGTCGCCTCGCGACCGCGAGCCGGCCCCCGACGGCGCCTCCGCTGCGCGCGTTCTGCCCGGCACGCGTGACCCGCTGGGCATGATGCAATATCTGCGCACCGTGGACTGGACCAAAGTCCCGCAGGTCCGCAGCCCGGTCTACGACGGCCACAAACTCTACGACGTCTACGCTCAACTACAGTCCCGAGGCGAACAGGTCACCGTGCCCGCGGGAACTTTCAACGCACTGAAAATCGACCTGCGCGTTCTCGACCACGGCCAGGAAATGAAGGACACCCACTTTACGCTGTACTTATCAAACGACGAAGCCCGCCTGCCCGTACTCCTCGAAGCCGTGATGCCCTTCGCCACCGCTCGCGTAGAAATGGTCAAAACCCACTAATCTCTGGGAATCTTTCACTCCCTCTACCCTGGATTGGCTGGTTGCTCTACGAAGAGTCTTAAAGCTACTGGACCGCCGCCAGCGCAAACTCCACCCGCTTCCGCATCGGGTCGATGCGCTCCGCCCGCACCCGCACGCGATCCCCAAGGTTCCAGCTCACCTGTCTCCGTTTTGCGCCGCGGCCCTGCCCCGGCTCTTCGCGCCGTCGACCACGCCGCCCATCGCCTCCGCCGCCGGAAAGCGCGACGATGGCATGATCGTGCTCGCGATACGTCACGCGCGTGCCAGCCGCGTCCTCCAGCGCGTTGATCGGCAGCAATCCTTCCACGAACACTTCGAACAACTCCACAAAACAGCCGTATTTCTGCACCGAAATAATCAGCGCGTCGTACTCCTCACCGATGTGCTGCTCCATGAACTGCGCGGTCTTCCAATCCATCAGCTCGCGTTCGGCGCCACTGGCCCGGCGCTCCGCTTCCGAGGTTTCATTGGCGATCTCTTCGAGCTCATGCAGCGAATACAGTTTCGTTTCGTCTTTCTGCGGCTCGCGATGAGTGCCGCGCAGCCCGGCGTTTTGCCCACCGTCGTGCGAAGTCGCTCCAGCTTCCGGATTTTTGGGCTTGGCGTGCGGATGCTTGAGCGTCCACTTCAAAATGCGGTGCACGATCAAGTCTGGATACCGCCGAATCGGCGAAGTGAAGTGCGTGTACTCATCGAACCCCAGCGCGAAATGGCCGAGCGAGTCCGCGGCATAGCGGGCCTGCTTGAGCGAGCGCAGCATCAAGTAGGAGACGATGCGCTCTTCGGTCTTGCCGATGACTTTGCGAATGAGCCGCTGGTAATGCTGCGGAGTGATGTGCAGATCGCCGCCGCCCGGCAGCGCCACTTTCATCCCTCGTTCGCGCCCGTGCCCGTAAGAGTCGGGCCGCCCCGAACGCGCTGGAGCGGGAACGCGTCCATGCCGCACCGCCACTTCGCGCTGGTGCAGATTTTCCACGCCCAGCGAGTAGCCAAACGCGCGAGCCAGGTCCTCAAACTCCAGAACTTTCTTCGCGTCGGGCTTCTCATGCACGCGATGCAGCGATTCGAATCCGCGCTGCAAAAGATAACTGGCCACCGCGCGATTGGCCGCCAGCATGAATTCTTCGATCAAACGGTGCGCGATGTTGCGTTCGCTGCGGCCGATGCTCACCATGCGCTGCTGGTCGTCAAACTCGATGACCTGCTCCGGCAAATCGAAATCGATCGAGCCATGTTCGTTGCGCCGGGCGTTCAAGAGCAGCGCCAGCTCTTTCATGTGCGCGAAATGTTTCACCAGCGGGGCGTACCGCGCGCTTATCTCCGGGTCTTTTTCGATCACCTTATTCACGTTGGTGTAAGTCATGCGTTCGAACGAGCGGATGATGCCCGGTGTCATGCGCGCCCGCTGCATAGCGCCGGCGTCGTCGAACTCCATCAGCGCGCTCAGCACCAGCCGCTCTTCGTGCGGCTTGAGCGAGCACATCCCGTTCGAAAGCGATTCCGGCAGCATGGGCACGGCGCGGTCGGGAAAATAAACCGACGTTCCACGCAGCCGCGCCTCCTGATCGAGCGCGCTGCCGGCCCGCACGTAGTGCGACACGTCGGCGATGTGCACCTGCAAATGCCAGCCGCCATCGGCACGGCGCTCCACGTACACCGCGTCGTCAAAATCGCGCGCGGTTTCTCCGTCGATGGTCACAATCGGCAGCGCGCGAAAATCCTCGCGGCCCTGCAAGTCGCCTTCGTTGACCGGCACCGCCAGACGCTCGGCTTCCGCGAGCACCGCTGGAGCAAACGTGTGCGGCAGGTGGTGCTTGCGAATAATGATTTCCGTGTCGACGCCCAGCTCGCCAGGGCGCCCCAGAATTTCCACCACGCGTCCGGTCGCCGGCGCTCCAGCGCGTGCATAGCGGGTGAGTTCGACATTCACCACCGCGCCGCTCAGTTCCGGCAGTTCCGGGAAGCGTCGCGGCCGCCCACCCGCTTCATTCGCCGGCGGAAGATTTAATTTCAGCCGCAGCGCCGGCGTCAGTTCGTCGCCCGCCGGAATTTCGATTTCATGCTGCACCCGCGTGTCGTACGGCAGCACGGTGTTGCCA
>DATCOK010000397.1:0-8213 GCA_036564765.1 Candidatus Acidiferrum sp.
TTTTTATTTCAAGAATATTTTCACATTTTAATTTTCTTCCTCGGATTTCCACTGGCCAGTACCTTTGACAGGGCGGCGCGCTGCGCTAGAATGCTTTCACTTTGTCGGGGGAAAATTTCTTGCCAGCGATTCCTGCACGCCGAGTTCTGCGCGAAACGCAATTTGCCGGGTTGACGCCCGCCGCGCGCGGGAAAGTGCGGGACATTTTCGATCTGGGCCATCGACTGTTGATCGTCGCCACCGACCGGCTCTCCGCGTTTGACGTTATCCTGCCGACGCCCATTCCTGACAAGGGGCGAGTGCTGACGCAGCTGTCCTTGTTCTGGTTTGATCTGATGAAGGACGTGATTCCCAATCACGTGCTGAGCGCCACGGACTTCCCCGCCCCATTTGATACGCACGCCGAGGAACTGGCCGGACGCTCCATGGTGGTCCGCAAAACGCAGCCGTTGCCGATCGAATGCGTGGTGCGCGGATACGTTTCAGGCTCCGGTTGGAAGGATTACCAAACGACGGGAGCGATCTGCGGCATTGTGCTGCCGGCCGGATTGCAGGAATCCGAGCGCTTGCAGGTGCCGATATTTACTCCGGCAACAAAGGCCGCGTCCGGACACGACGAAAATATTTCGTTCGAACGGGCGAGCGAGATGATCGGGGAAGAACTGGCTTCGCGAGTGCGGGCCGTGAGTATCGACTTGTACCAGCGAGCGGCGGCTTATGCGAAACCGCGAGGCATCCTGCTGGCTGACACCAAGTTTGAATTCGGGCTGCTGAATGGCGAATTGATCTGGATCGACGAAGCGCTGACGCCAGATTCTTCGCGCTTCTGGCCCGCGAATCAATACCGTCCGGGCGGAGCTCAACCGTCGTTCGATAAACAATTTGTTCGCGATTATCTCGAGCGCATTCAATGGAACAAGACACCGCCGGGGCCGGAACTGCCGGACGAAGTGGTGACGGCGACGCGCGACAAATATCTGGAAGCGTTTCGCATTTTAACGGGACACGATTTATAGCGTGCTCGGCCTGCGGCCGATGACGACCAATTTTTTGTGGATGGAGCGTGGCGACGTGAAGGACCAACTGGAAGGGCTCGTCAGTCAGATGGTGGAGCGCGGGATTTTATTCGAAGAAGCGGTAGGTGAATTTGAAAAGAAGTTCATCAAGCGGGTGCTGGATCGCGTGCAGGGCAACCAGTCGCGGGCCGCGCAGGCTCTGGGGATTCACCGCAATACCCTGAGCCGCAAGATCGGCGAGTACAAGCTCGACAACGGGCACCGTAGAGCGCACTAAGGCGGGACACGAGAATCTTGAAGCAAAAAGCAAAGGCCCTCCAGTTCCGGAGGGCCTTTGCTTTTTCAGAAGCGTTTCGAAGTTGGGCTTAAGACGGCTTCCTGGTGGCAGGACGACGAGCCGCCGGTTTTTTGGTGCCTTCCTTGGGCAGGTCATCTTCCTTCACCTTGGCCTTGTCCCAGTGCAGCATGAAGTTGGGATCGGGATCGAAGGAGATCAGCGTGCCGGTGAAGTGCACCGCACCGTTCTTTTCGAGCTTGGCTGCTTCCGGCTGGCCAACAACCTTCACATCCAAGTCGGGAGTGGTGGCGGCGTCGAACTCGGCTTCGCTGGTCACGAATGCGACTTTCAACTGTACGGAATCGGTGCCGGGAGCTACCTCAATAACCTTCCCGGGCACTTCGGGAAACTCGAGACCACAGGCGGCAAGCCAGGTAACCTTGGCCTTATCTCCGCCCGCCTTTAGATCGGCAATGACCGAGCGCATGGTCATATCTTTGCGCGCGGCGGTGAGGTCGTCGGCGCTGGGCAATTTGTAGGTATCGGGGCGGTCCGGGGAGCTGCTGGCCAGTTGCAGCAGTTCGTTCAATTGCGCATCGGTGAGATTGTCGCAAGCGGCTTGTTGATAGTTGACGATCAGCTTGCGCAGATAGTCTTTCACCTTGGCGGATTGCGCTTGCGTAGCGCCCTTGGCGGTTACTGCGCGGGCGATGGACCAGAAGGCATCCATCTGCTGCGGCGGCGTGGAAGACGAGTAGGCCAGGCCCAGGCGATAGCTGGTGATGGCGTCGTCCGGGTTCAGCGCGAGGACGGCCTTATAGAACTTGATGGCATCGGGATAATTCTTCTGCACCATGGCGGCTTGCGCGGCAGTGCCATTGAAGTAGATCTGGATCTGTTTTTTCTGAGTGGCGAACGCGTCCTCGGTCAATGCGTCCGGCTTCTTCACGTCGTCCAGAGCTTTCAAGCCGGCAACCGCGGCATCCTGCGCGGCCTTGGCCAGCGCGGGGTCCTTCGCTCCAGTGTTGACCTGGGCCGGGTCGGCGATGATGGCGTTGTAAGCAAAGGCACGGGCGTAGAGCGCCTGGTAACGGGCGCCGACGTCGACTTTTTCGCCGAGCGTTGCAACCTTATCGGCATACTCGATCACTTTGGGATAATTCTTGAGCTGGCTATAAGCCTGGTAGTACAGCGGATAGATGTAAATCATCAACGCGGAGTTCGGGTACTTGGAGACAAAATCGTCGAGCGCCTTGACCTGCTGCGCGGGATTCTTTTCCGCGGCGGCCGCCTGATAGGCATTGTATTCCGCCATGGTGTACTGCGGCTTGGCAGCCGCAGCGTCCTGGCCCGCAGGGGCCTGCGTGGTGGCAGCGGCCTGAGCATTTGCGGCCGTGGCGGCAGTCAGGTTAATGCCAAGCGCCGCGATGATCGCGAGGCCCGCTAGTTTTTGTGGTCCATTCATTTCCGATTTCTCCTCGCTCAGAGCAAAACTTAAGATTTTCTTCGCGTGCGTCCGAGCGGTTGGCGCCCGGGATTGCTGATTTATGTCTTGGAAAACTCTGGGATTATAGGAAAGACGCCAAGCCTCTGCAAGTCGTTACGTGCATGAGAGCTAAACTTTCGAGGGACGTGGCTCGCCGTCTTACGCTAGCACCGGTGACTGTGTGGGGACCTGATCGATTCCTCCAATGTTAAGATGAGTTTCGCATAAAAAACGTGGCTTGCAAGAGGAACAATTTCGATGCCAAAGATCGACGGAATGGGTGCAGAGATGGGTGGAACGCGGCGGCGGTTGGCGGGGGCGGTGGCGCTGGTCACGGGCGGAAGTCGCGGCATCGGGAGGGCTATTGCGTTGCGTTTGGCGGAGCTGGGTGCGAACGTGGCGATTTGCGGGCGGGATGCAGGGGCGTTGCAGGCGGTCAGTGAGGAACTGAAAAAGTGCGGCGGACGGGTGTTTTCTATGACTGCGGACGTGACGCGGAGCGCGGACGTGGAAAGCCTGGTGACGAAAACGGAAATGGCTTTAGGGGTGATCACCATTCTGGTAAACAACGCAGGGATTGGTGTATTCGGTCCGACGCACGAGAAAAGCGAGGCGGACTGGGATCGGGTGCTGAACACCAACCTGAAGAGTATTTTTCTGGTATCGAAGGCAGTGGCGCCCTCGATGATTCAGCGCAAGCAGGGCGACATTGTGAACATCAGTTCGCTGGCGGGAATAAACGCCTTTAAAGGCGGAGGAATTTATTGCGCTTCGAAGTGGGGCGTGCAGGGTTTGTCGGCGTGCATGGCCGAGGACCTGCGCGAGCACGGGATACGCGTCAGTACGATTTGCCCGGGCAGCGTGGCCACGGAATTTTCAGGTAGCGGGCCGAAAAATGCAGCCAAGGTCTTGTCGGCGGACGATGTGGCGCACGCAGTGGAAATGATGTTGACGCAAAGTTCCAAGAGCTTCATCAGCCAGGTGCAGATCAGGCCGTTGCGCAAACCGTAGGTCAGACATTCCTTAACAAGCCTGCGGCAGAGAAAACGGCAGTGGGACTTCCTGCCGGTCCCGATTTGGTACCCATTCTGTTTCTTCGCTACCCTCATAAATAGGTTTGACACTAGTCGTTATAACGACTATAGTGCAGACATGAGTTCAAGGTCCAAGGCCGGCGACACGGAAGCGGGTTTATTCGTGGCGTTCATGCAGATTGCCGACATTTTCGGCAATGAAGCGGACCAAGTGGTGAAGTCCGCGGGACTGACCGGCGCGCAGTACAACGTACTGCGCATTCTTCGCGGAGCCGGGAAAGAAGGCCTGGCTTGCCGGGAGATCGGCGAGCGTATGATCTCGCGCGATCCGGATATTACGCGGTTGCTGGACCGTATGGAGAGGCGCGGGTTAATTACACGCGAGCGTCAGAGCGATGACCGGCGGGTGGTGAAGACATTTGTCACTCCCAGCGGCCTCAGCCTGTTGAAGGGCCTGGACCATCCCGTTCACGGCCTGCACAAACGGCAATTTGCGCACATCAGCGCGGCCAAACTAAAGGTGCTGGCGGCCCTGCTGGATGAACTGCGTGGACAGCAGGCGAAAAGCTGTGAGCGCCTGACGCGCACTCTCGATTCCCATTCCCCCAAAAAATCAATCCTAGAGGAGAACGCGTGAACAAATCATTACGACGTCTATCGATTCTTACCGCTGGAACGTTGCTGAGTTGTCTTCCGGGCGTGGCGGCGACTTCGACTTGGAAGCTGGATCCGCGGCACTCCGCGGCGCAATTTTCCGTGAAGCACATGGGAATTTCCACGGTACGCGGAGCGTTCAGTAAGGTGGACGGGACCGTCGAGTACGATGAACAGGATGTGAGCAAGTCCACAGTGAACGTTTCCATCGACGTGTCTACCGTCGATACGCGGGAGCCGGCGCGCGATAAGGATTTGCGCAGCGACCATTTTTTTGACGTCGAGCACTTCCCCGCCATGACCTTCAAGTCCACCAAGGTGGAGCAAGTTGCTCCGGGTAAATTGAAGGTGACCGGCGATCTTACGATTCGCGGCACAACCAAGCAGGCGGTTCTGGATGTCGAAGGACCTTCGGCGCCCATCAAGGATTCCTGGGGCAATCAGAGGTCGGCGATCAATGCGACGACAAGGATCAATCGTCAGGATTTTGGAGTGAAGTGGAACGCCACGCTGGACAACGGAGGAGTGGTGGTCTCGGACGATGTAAACATTAATATCGACGCGGAGATGACCAAGCAGGCCGCGAAGTAAAGTCACGAATTCAGCCGGAGAAACTTAAGGAGTACGTATGGGCGTAAAAGTTCAGGTGATTTTCTACAGTATGTACGGGCACATTTACAAAATGGCGCAGGCGATTGTGGAAGGCGCAAAGCAGGTACCAGGGGCGGAAGTTTCCTTGTATCAGGTAGCGGAACTGGTTCCCGACGCGGTGCTCGAAAAGTACGGAGCGAAAGCGGCGCGAGCGAGCTTCGCGAATGTGACCATCGCAACGGTGGAGCAATTGCCGAATGCGGACGCGATTATTTTTGGCACGCCGACACGCTTCGGAAATATGGCGGCGCAGATGCGCAACTTCATGGATCAGACCGGGCCTTTGTGGCAGAAGGGTTCGCTGATCGGAAAAGTGGGTAGCGTGTTCGCGTCCACCGCCACCCAGCACGGGGGACAGGAGACGACCATTACGAGTTTTCACAGCACACTTTTGCATCTCGGGATGGTGATCGTTGGTGTGCCTTACAGCGAACCCGGCCTGACGTATATGGGTGGCGTCAGCGGTGGAACGCCTTATGGCGCGACGACTCTGTCGAACTCGGATGGATCTAGGCAGCCGAGTGAGATTGAATTGAAAACTGCGCGCTTTCAGGGGAAGCACGTTGCGGAGATTGCAGCGAAATTAGTTCGGTAAGTCTCTCCGTTACTTGATGTACGCATTTGCGGGAGCGCATTGCCAAAAGCCCCACCCGCGCTGCGGCGGGTAAGCACAAAAACCGTCGCGTGGGGCATCGGTCGTTTTTCACAGGTTTTTTTGGTGACGAGTGGTGGGTTATCCGCTCCTGATCTCTGGAGATTGTCATGCACAAGAGAACACCGTTTGAGTTTCCGGTTCATGATTTAATCAGCGAACGATGGAGCCCGCGAGCGTTTGCCGAGAAGGCGATCGCGCCGGAGGTACTGACGAGCTTGTTCGAAGCAGCGCGTTGGGCGCCCTCGAGCAGCAACGAGCAGCCGTGGGCGTACATCGTGGCGACGCGAGATGATTCAGAGAATTTCGCGAAGCTGGTGAGTGTTCTGGTACCGAATAACGCGACCTGGGCGCAGAAGGCTCCGCTGTTGGCACTGGCGGTCAGCGAAACGGCGTTTGCGAAAAGCGGCACGATGAACAAAAATGCGCAGTACGACACGGGCGCAGCCAGCGCGTGGCTGACGGTGGAGGCTACTTCGCGCGGACTTTTTGTGCATCAAATGGCGGGTTTCGACGGAGAAAAAGCCAAGCAGGTCTTCGCGATTCCGCCTGGCTGGGAACCGATCGCGGCAATAGCCATCGGGTATCCTGGCGACGTGGAATCACTTCCGCCAGTCTTGCGCGAGCGAGAACTTGCGCCGCGTACTCGCAAACCCCTCTCCAGTTTTGTGATGACCGGAGCGTGGGGACAAAAAGCGCCGTTCATCCCCTGAATTCGTGTAAATTCTTAGTTCGTCAATGAACAGCACACTCGAATTTCTGGTGCGCCACGGCTACGTGGTCCTGCTCGGCTGGGTGTTCGTGGAGCAAGTTGGTTTGCCCATCCCTTCGGTGCCGCTGTTGCTGGCTTCCGGTGCACTGGCAGGCATGCATCGCATGAACTTTTTCGCGGCGCTGGCCGTCGCGATGTTTGCTGCGATCTGCGCGGATTTTTTGTGGTACCAACTGGGGCGTACCAAGGGCATCAAAATTCTTCAACTGCTTTGCAAGATTTCGCTCGAGCCGGATTCCTGCGTGCGAAAAACGGAAGGACTATTTTCGCGGGAAGGCTCGCGTTCCCTTATTTTCGCGAAGTTTCTTCCGGGACTGGGCACCGTCGCGCCGCCGCTGGCCGGTGTGTTTCACATGCGGCCGGGGCGATTTTTAATGTTCGACGCGCTGGGCACGCTTTTATGGGCAGGCGGTTTTCTGGGGGCAGGCTATATTTTTAGCGACCAGATTGAACTCATCGCTTCGCGGATCGCGTCGTTCGGCGGAAGCATGGGCCTGGTGCTGGCGGTGGCGTTCGGTTCCTACATTGGATACAAATTTATCGCCCGGCAGCGATTCATGCGGCAGCTGCGCATTGCGCGCATCACCGTTGATGAACTGAAAATGAAGATGGATGGTGGCGAAGAAATTGTCATTGTGGATTTGCGCCACTCCATGGATTTCGAAGCCGACCCGCAAACGATCCCCGGAGCGTTTCGCATGGATGCCGCGGAGCTGCAGGAAAGGAACGACCGGCTGCCGCGTGACCGCGACGTGGTTCTGTACTGCACTTGACCGAACGAAGCTACCAGCGCCCGTGTGGCGCTGCTCCTTCGGAGGCAAGGAATCAAGCGCATTCGGCCGCTGCAGGGCGGCTTGGAAGCATGGCGCGAAAAGGGTTTTCCGCTGGAAGGCACGGCCCCGACGGTGAAGCTGGTGCCCATCGAGCCGGCTATGAAGGTCTGAGACTTCGGCGCTTTTGAATTTTAAAGTCGCGGCAAAACGATCCCGTCCTGTGACTGGTACTTGCCCTTCTTATCTTTGTAGCTGATCTCGCATTCTTCGTCGGATTCAAAAAATAACACCTGGCACAGGCCCTCGTTGGCATAAATTTTTGCTGGGAGAGGCGTGGTGTTGCTGATCTCGAGGGTCACGAAGCCTTCCCACTCGGGTTCGAATGGCGTGACGTTGACGATGATGCCGCAACGCGCATAGGTGGACTTACCGAGGCAGATGGTCAGCACGTTGCGCGGAATGCGGAAGTATTCGATAGAACGAGCCAGCGCGAAGGAATTGGGCGGGATGAGGCAGACGTCACCTTTGTAATCGACCAGCGAGCGCGGATCGAAATGTTTGGGATCGACAATGGTCGAGTTCACGTTGGTGAAGATGCGGAACTCGTCGGCCACGCGAATGTCGTAGCCGTACGAGGAGACACCATAGCTGATGACTCCTTCGCGCATTTGCCGATCGGTAAACGGCTCGATCATTTTGTGCTCCAGCGCCATGCGCCGGATCCAACCGTCGGGCTTAACAGACATCCACTCCTCCTAGGGAAAAATCGCGATCAAAAGTTGCGCCGTTACCGCGGACAGAAACTAAAATAAGAACGTCGCCGCAGGGGAACAGCAGTGTAGTGTAGGCTGTCGCGTCTTGACAACCCGCGGCGCACACTCTAGCATCTGCCAACGCA
>DATCOK010000398.1:0-2191 GCA_036564765.1 Candidatus Acidiferrum sp.
GAGGAGGACGAAGGCGTTCGCTTCGTGGATTCTTCCGGCTGATTTGATTTTCATTTCAAACACCCCTTCGAGAATAAGTTCTTTGGCAGACAAGGCAACACACCGCATCCCACGGATGAGTAAAATCAAGTTTTTAGCAGAGAAAGGAACTACCCCTTGTTTCCTCGACGGATGGTAATACTTTTGTACTAGAGGTATAAGGCGAGACGGAAAAGATGTCAAGCAGAAATATTGATATTCTAGATGAAAAATAATGTTATTCTAACGACACACAGCGGCCGCGGCTTTCCCTGCCATGTTGGTGCAACATCTATGTTATACAGTAGGCGTTCCTGGACGGGGTGGACATGAGTCCCTCTCACGGCAAAAAAAAACCACGCGTCGAGCGCGAGCGCAAGGTCACCCTCAAGACCATTGCCAGCCACCTAAGTCTAACTGCTGGAACAGTTTCCGCCACCCTCAACAATTCTCCTGCCGCACGATCCATACCCGAACATACCAAACAGAGGATCCTGGCGGCGGCCAAGGAGTTGAATTACCGCCCGAACTACTTTGCGCGGTCACTGCGCTTACAGCGCACCTATACGATCGGAGTCATCGCGGAAGAGATTGGCGATGCCTATGGGGCCATGGTCATCAGCGGGGTGGAAGAGTACTTGCGCGAGCATAACTTCTTCTTTCTCACAGTGATACACAGACATGACCAGAAATTACTGCAGACCTACGCGCAGATGCTGCAGGAACGGGGGGTCGAGGGCTTCATCACCCTGGACACCTCTATTAAGGATCGGCTGGCGCTGCCGACGGCGGCGGTTTCGGGCCACGAACGGGTGGAAGGCGTTACTAACATTGTATTGAACCACCATCTGGCGGCTAAGCAGGCACTTTCGCATCTGGCGGACCTGGGGCACAGGGAGATTGCGTTTCTGAAGGGCGCGGCGGTCAGTTCGGACGCGGCGGACCGCTGGAAGGCCACCCGCGAAGTGGCGCGGGAGCTGGGCCTCGAGATCGACCCGGAGCTGGTGGTGCAGATCGACAGCACGGACTCGACGCCGGGGCTGGGGTACCCGTTTGCGAAGCAATTGCTGGAGCGGAAAAAGAACTTTACGGCACTGCTGGCGTACAACGATATTTCTGCGATTGGCGCGATCTGGGCATTTCACGAGGCGGGGCTGAGGGTGCCCGACGATATTTCGGTGGTGGGATTCGACGATATTCCCAGTGCGTCGTTCAACAGCCCGAGTTTGACGACGGTGCGGCAGCCACTGCAACGGATGGGCCAGATTGCGGCGAAGACGGTGATTGACCGGATTGAAGGGAACGAGGAGTACATTGCGGAAATTGCCATCGATCCGGAGTTTGTGGTGCGGGCTTCGACGGGGCCGGCAAAGCGCAAAGGTGCAGAGCGGGTCATGCAAAACGACGTTACCTTCGCGAAGTAACTTTCGAATCAAAAAATCAGGGGTGGAAAAGCGCGGCGGCTCCGGCGATGCCCGCGTCCGCGCCGTAGTACGCCGAGACGACGGGAATTTCGCCGCTGCGCGAATTGATGGCCCATCGCGGGATGCGTTGGCGGAGATGGTCGAAGAATGGCAGGAAGACCGCGGCTACCCCGCCACCGATTACGATGATGTCGGGCTCGAGCAGATCTATGGCGTTGCCGAGGGCGACGGCCAGGAGTTCGATGGTTTCGAGCAGGACTTCTTTGGCGAGCGGATCGCCGGCGAGCCGGGCTTGCGCGACGAGCTCGGAGGTTACGGCGGAAATTTTGCCGCCGGCTAATTTTGCGAGCTGGGAGTCTGCGGCGTGCGGCGACTGCAATTTTTCCTGAGCGCGTTTGGCGATGGCTGGGCCGGCGACGAGGGCTTCAACGCAGCCGCGCTTGCCGCAGGCGCAGAGCGGGCCGCGATAGTCGATGGATACATGGCCGCCTTCGGGAGCGGCGCCGGTGCGGCCGTTGTAGATTTTTCCGTCGAGAATGAACCCGGTGCCGATGCCGGTGCCGATGGAAAGGTAGAAAACTTTACTGAGATTTTTTGCCGCGCCCCAGAGAACTTCCGCGAGGGCAGCGGCGTTGGCGTCGTTTTCGATTTTGACGGGGAGTTGGTAGCGTTTGGAAATTTCCTTGGCTAGAGGAAAACTGCGCCAACAGGGGAGGTTGGGCGGATTGATGACGATGCCGGTATGGGGG
>DATCOK010000399.1:0-1935 GCA_036564765.1 Candidatus Acidiferrum sp.
GTTCATGACGCCGCCGACAAAGAGCAGGAGCATCAGCACCCAACAGCAACCAGCGCAAAACGCGCCGTGCCGCAGACCCATGCCGAACGCACCACGCCAGCCTTCGCGCCAGCGGGTCATGATGAACTCCAGCGGTGTCCGGCAATGCCGGAGGCACGCGTGTTTAAGGGGAGTGAATTGGAACACGCCGGCTCCTATCAACACTAACGCACCGAGAAACACGCTGGTGCTTGCCATGGTTGAGGAGAGCAACGCGCTCCGATGCAGGGCCCATTGAGCCATGGCTGCGATCGCGCTGAAAAGGCACCAGACGAAGAGATAGCCCGAAGCGAAAACCGCCACCGGAACGTACGGTCGGTCCCGTTGCCGTCGGTTTCGAGTGACGGCGGCGAAAGTCAAGATCATGGGCGTGGCGCTGGGCAACATCATCGCCACCATCATGACAGCCCACATGACAAAGAGCGGTAACACTGAAACCAAAGGCCACGAAGCCAGATCTGGTCCGCCCATTTTCATCGCGACATCCTCGCAGACGCCGCTCACCTTCATGCGGCGAGCTTCGGAAAACAGGTGCCACCACGCCACTCCGGCGACGATACCTAGCCCGCACCCGACAATTAACCGGTCGCGCTTTAGCACCGAGGCAAGCGCGCTCATCCGCTCCTAGTTAGCGTAATGAATTCGCGCCACGAAACCCGCTTTGTTCGGGTAGGAGAACTTCATCTCGGCGAGATCGACCGCGCCTTCCCGCGCCGAAGCGCACTCGGCCGTTTGGAAAATGAAGCCCGTGCCGTGGTTCACAGCTACCTGCTCTGGTTTCTTAGTCACAGGATTTTTAATCGGCTCGAGTGCTATCCGAACCTTATCGCCGACCCGAACCGAACTTTGCAGCCCATCCATGTGAAAATCGAATGGGACATACTGCGGTTCCAGCAGCGTGCTGAAGGTGGTGGCAAGAATCTCGAAAGGAAGCCCGCCAGCCTGGCCCGACCCGATGGCCATGAGCGCTTCGCGTTGCTCCTTGGAGGCTTTCTCGTCCACAAACAACGCCACCGTGCCATTGCCTTCGTGGATCGCGCCCGGCCACTTCGCGGCAAATCCCAGAGCAAGTCCATCCAGCGATAGCCCATCGTAATCGCCCTTCTCGATGCGCCACGCGCCTATCCCGTCGCAAAACCCCGCCGTTGGCGGCGCGGAAAACTCGCACGGGCAACCGTAGTCACAATTGCAGGTTTGAAGATAATCGGCATCGAAGAACCATTTTTTCATCGGAGACTCCTTGTTATTTGCGGTGACTAAACGGGATTTTTGTACGGCCAATTTTTCGCCGTGTCAAGGCGCGTCGGCGCCATCAACGATCAAAGCAAGAGTAACAACTCCGTTACTGTTCTGGTGTTGCGCGCGGTGCAATTTTTGGGAATTAAGAGGTATGAAAGCTTTAGAACCGACCGACAGCATTACTACCATCGGCTTCAACATCAAACGGGACAACAGGCGGGCGGGGCTTTTCCTCATAGGCGCCCTGACAGCAGCCCTCGCGCTGCCCGCAGCGGCGGAAGCAGCCAGCTTTCAAAGGCTGGGCCAGATGCCCGGCGCCCGGTTTGGCACCTACGCCAGCGCGATCTCCAGCGACGGCTCGACGATCCTAGGCTACGGCTGGGTCTCTTCGTCGAAAGTTCAGGCCTACCGCTGGACAGTAGCCGGTAAGTATCAGCTTCTCGATTCCCCCGGAAATAGCGACTTTTTTGGGAGTGGCGCTCTCTCATCCGACGGTTCGGTCATCGTTGGGGAGAACCCGCAACCGAATCAGTTTGCCGCTTTCCGCTGGACGGCCGCGAATGGACTAATGACGCTGCCGTTCAACATTGCCGCCGCAGTCAGCGCCGACGGCTCGATAGTTGCGGGCGGCGACAACTGGTGGAAGACCTCCGGGCC
>DATCOK010000400.1:0-1663 GCA_036564765.1 Candidatus Acidiferrum sp.
ACTTGCTCCTGCGTTCGGGGCGGAGTTCGGGTCACTGTTCACGGCGGTGAGCACCTGCGCGGTGAAGAGGGTGCCGCGCTGTTCCATGGAGGCGATGATTCCCGGGATGACGTTGCGGGCGCTTAGTCCTCGGGGCGGTTCGGTGGCGAGCAAAAGGTCTCCGGCGCGGATGGCTACGCGCACCTCGTCCCCTACCTCGGCATAACCCAGCGGCGTTTCGATTTCGCAGGCACTGCGCGCCAGGCGAACGCGCATGACGCCATCGGCTTCGCGCAGTTCGACAACTTTCCCGGCGAGAATATTTTCGAAGCCCGCGGCCTGCGCGGTGGTGGAGCGGCGCGGCGACTCCAATACTTCGAGCGGCGTGCCGGTGGCGGTGATTTTGCCGTGATCCATGGCGATGACATGTTCGCCGAGTGCGTCGACCTCCGCGCGGCTGTGGGTGACGTACAGAATGGGAATTTTTTGGACGGAATTCCAGGCGCGCAGGTCTTCGGTGATGGATTGTTTCAGTGCAGCGTCGAGCGCGGTGAGTGGCTCGTCGAGCAACAGAACGCGGGGCGAGGTCGCGAGGGAGCGGGCTAAAGCGACGCGTTGACGCTCGCCGCCGGAGAGTGTTTCGGGTTTTTGTGCCGCGAGTTTTTCGATACGAAATGCGTCCATAGCAGTTTTAACGCGCTGCGCTTTTTCGTCCTCCGGCAGACCGGCGAGACCATACGCGATATTTTTTTCTACGCTCAGGTGCGGAAAGAGCGCGAGGTTTTGGAAGACATAGGCGATGCGTCTTTTTCGCGGAGACGAATCGACGGCGAGTTCGGTGTCGAGCAGCAGTTCGTTTCCGACAGCGATGCGGCCAGCGTCCGGCCGTTGCAAACCGGCGATGCAATCGAGCAGGGTGGATTTACCGGCACCCGAAGGGCCGAAGAGAATGGTGAAGCCGGGCGGAACTTCAAAGGAAACGTCGAGGGTAAAGGGCGCGTGCTCGCGCTCCACGCGCGTACTGCGCAGCACGACCGAAAGCGCGGGGGAAGTTATCTGGCGGCCCACGTTGGCAACATGCGGCGGCCGATTTTTCTGTTGACGCCGTAAACGAGCGAGAGGACCGCGAAGGAAATGACGAGGAGCAGCAGGGCCAGGCGATTGGCTCCGGCGTAGTCCATGGACTGCACGCGATCGTAGATGTCGATGGAGACAGTGCGGGTGATGCCGGGAAGATTTCCGCCGACCATGAGGACCACGCCAAATTCTCCGAGAGTGTGCGCGAAACTGAGGACCGCGGCGGTGACGATGCCGGGAATAGAGAGCGGGAGAATCACGCTGGCGAAGGTGCGCAGGCGGCCTGCGCCGAGAATTGCAGAAGCGTCGAGGAGGCGGCGATCGATGGATTCGAAAGCGGTGATGAGCGGCTGCACGGTGAAGGGCAGGCTGTAGAGCACGGAGGCGAAGACGAGACCTCCAAAGGTGAAAGCGAGACTGCGATGGAAGAGCGCTTCGGAAAGTTTGCCGACGGGGCCGCGGGGACCGAGGGCGACGAGTACGTAGAAACCCAGCACGGTGGGAGGAAGAACGAGCGGGAGAGCGACCACGGCTTCGAAGAGAAATTTTCCGCGCCAGTTCCAGTAGGCCAGCCAGTAGGCGAGGGGTGTGCCGAGCAAAAGAAGGA
>DATCOK010000401.1:0-1568 GCA_036564765.1 Candidatus Acidiferrum sp.
TTGTTGATGGCCACAATGGTCCGCGCGCCCTTCATCCCCACCACGTGCTGGATCGCACCGCTAATTCCCAGCGCAAGATAAAGTTTCGGAGCAACGGTCTGGCCCGAGCTGCCGATCTGCCGCTCCATCGGGAGCCAGCCCTCGTCGCAAATAGGCCGCGAGGCGGCCATCTCTCCGCCGATGGCTTTGGCCAAGGCTTCGGCTTGGGGAATATTTTCCGGGGCTTTGATGCCGCGGCCTACGGAGACAATGACGGGCGCCTGGGTCAGATCCACGGCGGATTTCGCTTCCTTGAAAAGCTCGAGGGGCTTGGTACAGAGCTGTTCCGGTTTCAAGTCCACGGCGAATTTGTTGATGGGCGCCTTGCCGCTGGGGTGCGCGGCGAGTTGGTCGGCGCGAAATGCGCCAGATTGAAAGGAAGCGAACCACGGCGCGGAACCTTGAAAGGTGACGTCGGCGACGGTTTTCCCCTGAAACATCTGGCGGACGAAGACCAGTTTGTCGCCGTCTTTATGAAAACCGACGCAGTCGGCGATCATGCCTTTGCCGAGAGTGGCGGCGAGTTTGGGAGCGAAATCGCGAACTTGATAGGTGTGCGGGAACAAGACCAGGTCAGGCTTGGCCGATTGGATCAATTGCGCGAGCGCGAGGCAGTAGCCGTCGGGGGTGTAGGCTCCGAGCAGGTCGTGTTCGAGAAGAAGAACTTCCGCGATGTTTTTCGCGGCGACTTCGTCGGCAAAATTAACGACGTCTTTGCCGAGGACCACGGCGCTGATGTTGCTGGCGGTTTCGCCGGCGATTTGTTGGGCGGCGACCAGGGTTTCAAAGGAGGTGTTGTTCCATTTGCCTTGGCGTTGTTCGGTGATGACCAGGATTTTCATTTGTTCACTCTCTTGAGCAAGTGCCCGGGCCGGTTAGATAACGCGCGCATCGAATTTCAATTTTTCAACCAGCTTGGTAGCCATTTCGGTCGGAGTGCCGGTCAAGAATTCGGTCTTTTTTGTTTTGGTGGGGATGTAAATTTTTTCGATTTTCTGCGTGGGTTCGGATTTGGCGCCCAAGGAATCGGGAGCGATGGCGACAATCTCTTTTTTCTTGGCGGCCATGATGCCCTTGAGGGTGGCGTAGCGGACTTTGTTGATGCCGGATTGAATGGAAAGCACAGCGGGCAGCGGGCATTCGATGTGCTGGAACCATCCGGCTTCAAGTTCGCGCTTGAGGCGCATTTTTTTATCCTGCACTTCGATCTGCATGATGATGGTGGCGTGCGGCAGATCGAGGAGCGCGGCGATGAGCACGCCGGTTTGCCCGAAGCCGTGGTCGTCGCTTTGCAGACCGGTGAGAATCAGGTCGGCATTTTCCTTGCGCAGCACTTCGGCCAGCATTTTCGCAGCGCCGAGAGGATCGAGTTGCGCGAAATCATTATTGGCGATGTGGATGCCGCGGTCGGCGCCCTTGGCCAGCGCCTCCTTGATGGTTTGCTTGACGCGCTCCGGACCCATGGAGAGCGCGACTACTTCGCCGCCATGTTTTTCCTTCAAGCGCAGCGCTTCTTCGAGCGCGTAGCT
>DATCOK010000402.1:0-8906 GCA_036564765.1 Candidatus Acidiferrum sp.
CGTAAATATCGGACAGCACCTTGAAGGTGTTGTCGCGGCTGCCGTCATCCACAAACACCATTTCGTAAGGCCCACCGATGGCGTCCATGACTTCGGTGAGCTTCATGTACAGAGGGGGGACGTTTTCCTGTTCGTTAAAGAACGGAACGACGATGGAATACCGTATAGGCGATTCGTTGCGCATGCGATGAATATGACTCAACGGTATAGTCAGGCCTTCTGAGCGACGAAACTATAGTCTATCAGGCGAATCCCTTGCGACGCGACAAGATTTCGAATCTCCTGGTTCGTGAGAATCGCTACTTCCATGGCCCGCGAATCCTGCAGCCGCGTCGCCGATTTTTCCAGCTCGGCATCCATGAAACCCGGGTGGCACATCATTTCCGTAGTGCCTTCGAGCAGACTTTCCAATAGCCGCTTTACGCCTGCCACCGTGAGCTCTCCCGTCTGCGCAATCCCGCAGAAATACTCGGTCGTGGCGATGCCCGCCTTCTCCGCCAGCGCTTGTGCATCTCGCGCCAGAAGCTTCAAGACCCGCGCTTGCACCCCCTGCTTCATAACCAGCGGCGCGTTGCGTTTTTCGCCCGCCGAAAGCGCGCTACGCAAGCTGGAAGCTTCATGCGAAACCCGAATGGCTCCGATTCCATGACGCCTGGCCAGCTTCAGCGCGATCTCAAACACCCCCGGCAACATGTGCACGTGTTTGTGCCCGTCCAGATGTGTAGGAAGAATCCCCGCATCCTTAACTTTCTGGATCTGGCTTTCCCATTCGAGCTCAACTTCTTTCAACCGCAAATTCCTTCGCGCGATCCGCAACAGGAAACTCTCCGGTCCTCCCGCGAATTCACCGCGCTCATTGCAAATGCTGGAGACCGACTCCACCGCCGCCACCGGCCGACCGTCGCTGAGATTCAAATGCACCCCGACGCCCAGCCCCGGCAACGATTTCGCCACCCCCACAGCCGATTCAAACGCCGGCCCATTGGCCAGCAGGGAAGTGCTGGTGACGATCCCGTGGCGATGCGCTTCCGCAATACCGCGGTTCACGCCCTCCGCCCATCCAAGGTCGTCCGCGTTTACGACCAGATTTCTCAACGACCCGCCTTGCGTTCACTCCGCGAAACGGCCTGTCCCATCGGGCAGCTATAACTTGAGTACCGATTCGCAACAGTGCCATTGACCCGCTACGCGCTCAACTTTAGCATGGCGTATCGCAACAAATGTATTCGTGACTCGCTCTCCGCGAAACTTGTGTTGAGGTGCTATGTCCGTAAAGTTGATCGAATCTAAGCCCGTCGGCGCGCGTTACCGTGAAAAGCGCCGCGGCCAGCGTATGAATTCCCGCGTGCCGGTGCGCCTCGAATGGGACACTCGGTCGCGCGAGCGCATTCGCGTCGCTGCTCACACCCGAGTCGTCAATCCCTACGGCTGCATGATCGTGCTCAAGCACTCGCTCGAACTCGAAGATCGCGTGGCGCTCACCAATCTGGCCACCAACTCCACCAATGCCGCGATCGTCGTGTGGAAAGGCGGCGCCCGCCCGGACGGCTGGGAATACGGAATTGAACTCGTCTCACCGGAAATGGATTTCTGGGGCCTCGAACTGTGAAGACCAACGCGAACATGAAAAGTTCGTTTGTGCCCGCTGCCGCAACTTCTGCCAGACCAGCCCTCACGCGCGTCCCCACCGCGGAAGAGCGGCGTAGAGCCCAGCGCGTCTTATTGCGCATGCCGGTGGTGCTGCATGTTGCCAGCCGGCCAAATCCGTTCCAGGCCGAAACCCACACCGTCAGTCAAAACGGCGCGATGCTGGTCGTATCCGAAGGCTTGCCGGAAGGCACCAAATTTTCTCTCGAAAATCCACGCAGCGAAAAGCGCGTCGACGCCCGCGTCACCCGGGCCGCACAAGCTGGCGCCGGCGGCTTGCTCATGCCCGTCGAATTCACCGCGCCTTCGCCAACCTTCTGGGGCATTTTTTTTCCGCCAGTCGCCACCTAGTTTCCAGCTCGAACTCTTCTCGAAGGCAACGTCAAGGCCATGTCCTGCTTGGGTTAGCCGGAGATGTCGAGCACGACAGCTTGCACGAGCCATTCGCGAATGCGCTCCAACGCGCTGGATGCTTAGGCAACCAAGTCCACGTGCAATTTCTCACCGCCGTCTGCTAACGCACCGGCTACAAACTCCGCCCTGCTTGATTCGAATCGATGAGCAGGCCGCATTTGTCCGCGCGCACCCATATCGCCTCCGAGCCCGCGGTCAATTCACGGGCATCTTCCAGACGAAAATCAGCGAAAGGGCGAAATCGATCTACAGAGAGGGTTCGCGCGAATACGCCGGCTTGGGATTACAAAATCACCAATATCCACTCGCCGACAACAACGCATTACGCGGGCAAGTATCTCACCAAACAGTTAGCTCAAGCGGAACAAAGTTATTGCACTCTTCCAATGTAAGGGCTTGGGTGAAAAAGCCTTTTTGTCGTACTGTAATCGTCGGGTATTCTACCTTGCACCAGTACGGGTGCAGTACAAAAACGTTATTGTAAGCGAGGTCATTCGATGAAAGCTGCACGCTGGCGCTACGCCGTGATTGCCATGGCTCTAGTTTTTATTCCCTGTGCGCTTTTCGCGCAAGAGAACACCGGCAACGCCAAAGACCGTCCGTGGATGAACACCAGCCTCTCACCGGACGAGCGCGCCGAAATGGTTTTGAAGCAACTCACCCTCGACGAAAAAATCAACCTTGTCCACGGCGAAGGCATGCCCGGGTGGGGCAAGCCGCGTCCCAACGCCTATCTCGGAAATGGTGGCGCAGGATTCGTCCTCGGAGTCGAGCGCCTCGGCATTCCCATGATTCAGATGAGCGACGCGGCTTACGGCGTGCGCAGCAGCGGGGACAACGGCCGATACTCAACAGCACTGCCCTCCAACTTGGCGTCTGCGGCATCCTGGGATCCGCAAGCCGCCTGTGAATACGGAGCACTGATCGGCCGCGAATTGCGCGCGCAGGGTTACAACATGACCCTGGGCGGTGGCACCAACATCACCCGCGAGCCGCGCAACGGCCGCACCTTCGAATATCTCGGCGAAGATCCCATCCTCGCCGGCACCCTCGTCGGCAACCGCATCAAGTGCGAGCAGGCCCAGCACGTCATCGGCGACATCAAACATTTTGTCGCCAACGATCAGGAGGTTGGCCGCAACGAGGTCAACGTAGTGATCGGCAAACGCGCCCTGCAAGAAACCGATTTGCTCGCCTTTCAAATCGGCATCCACATCGGTAATCCCGCCGCGGTCATGTGTTCGTACAATTCGCTCAACGGCGATTACGCTTGCGAAAACAAATATCTGCTCACCGACGTTTTAAAGAAAAGCTGGAAGTTCCCAGGTTTCGTGGTTTCCGATTGGGGCGGCACGCACAGCGCGATCAAAGCCTCCGCAGCGGGCCTCGATAACGAAGAGCCCGAGGACATTTTCTACGGCGAGCCGCTGAAGAAAGCCGTGCAGGACGGCAAAGTCCCGGCCGCCGAACTTGACGAACATGTGCGGCGCGTACTGCGCTCCGAATTCGCCAGCGGCATTGTCGATTTTCCCATGAAGCGCAGCGTGGTGGATGTGGAAGCCGGATTTGAAATCTCTCGCCGCCTCGCCGAACAAAGCAGTGTGCTGCTGAAGAATGACAAGAGCATCCTGCCTCTCGATCGCGCGAAGGTTCATTCCATCGCCATCATCGGCGCCCACTCGAATACCAGCATGATCTCGGGCGGCGGTTCCGCGCAGGTTGATCCCCCCGGCGCGCATTCCCCGGTCTGGAAGGCCCATGTGTGGTTCCCGACTTCTCCGTTGAAAGCTATCGTGGCCAAAGCCTCCGGCGCGACCGTGAAATATGATTCCGGCGAAAATCCCGGCAGCGCCGCCGCGCTGGCCAAGCAATCCGATGTTGCTATCGTGTTTGCCCATCAGTGGAGCAGCGAAGACATGGATCTGCCAAATCTTTCGCTGCCGGAAAATCAAAACGCTCTGATCGATCAAATCGCCTCGGCCAATCCCCGCACTATCGTGGTGCTGGAAACTGGCACCGCCGTCACCATGCCCTGGCTCGACAAAGTTAGCGGTGTGCTGGAAGCGTGGTACGCCGGAAGCAAGGGCGCGGACGCTGTCGCCAACATTCTCTTCGGCGATGTGAATCCCGGCGCCAAACTTCCCATGACATTTCCTCGCAGCGAAGAAGATTTGCCGCACCCCAGGCTGCTGGCCCCTCCACCGGGAGGAACAGGCCTCGAAGCCATCATGAAGACCGGCGAAGCCAAAGCCACCTTCGATGTGCATTACGACGAAGGTTTAAAGGTCGGCTACAAGTGGTACGACGCGGAGAAAAAGCCCGTGCTGTTTCCGTTCGGCTTTGGCCTGTCGTACACCACCTATGCCTACTCCGGCCTGAAAGTGCAGCCCGGCAAAACCACCACCGTCACCTTCTCGGTGAAAAATACCGGCGATCGCCCCGGCACGGAAATCGCGCAGGTGTACGCGGCGCTGCCCGCCGACGCCGGTGAGCCTCCTAAGCGTTTAGTGGGCTGGAGCAAGGTGCATCTGGACGCCGGTGAAAGCAGGGAAGTCAGCGTGAGCATCGATCCGCTCTACCTTTCCATCTTCGAAGAATCTTCCGACAGTTGGAAAATACCGTCGGGAGAATATAGCTTCATGGCTGGAGGCTCGTCGCAAGATCTGCCGCTAAAACAAAAAATCGCCATGAAGTAACGCCCTCGATGGCGAAACTTAACTTCGGTACAATCGCGCAGTCGTCAAAGCGGAGGAACCTGAATGGCTGATCCATCTTACGAAGAACTGAAGGCCCGCGTCGCCGAACTGGAGAAAAAAGGCTCCGGGCGCCGCACCGGAGCATTGGAATTTCGTGTTGGCGAAAAAGGCGGTGTGAGCGTTTATGGCCTGGGCCGCTTTCCCGTCACCTTGTACTACGAGCAGTGGACCCGTTTGCTCGACGCCATGCCCGACTTGCGCGCTTTTCTCGAAGAGAATAAATCGGCTGGCAAGTTGAAGCTGAGAGAAAGCTGACTCCGAGAGCAAGCCGCTTAGAACGGCAGGGAAGATAGATCGACATTCCCACCCGAAAAGATCACTCCCAGTTTCGGAGGATGCCCGTCGGGCCGCGCAGGAAGTTTTAGACTCTCTATCACTCCGGGACGCAGCAGCGGCGCCAGCGCGACCGCGGACGACGGCTCAATAATAATTTTCATACGCTCCCACACCAGTCGAGTCGCGGAAATAATTTCTTCTTCACTGGCGAGCACAATCCCATCCACAAGTCTTTTCAAGATTGCAAACGTGCGCGGCGCCAGCGACGCCCGCAGTCCGTCGCAGATGGTGTCGCTGCCATCCTGCGATTGCAGCGTGCCGCTGGTAATCGACCGGGAAGCATCATCCGCGAGTTCCGGCTCGCAACCAAAAACTCGAATTTCCGGCCGCAAGCCTTTTGCGCCAAGACACGTGCCGCTCAAAAGCCCGCCACCGCTCACCGGAGCGAACACCGCGTCCAGATCGCCGACCTCTTCGAGCAGTTCCTTGGCTGCCGTGGCTTGTCCTGCGATGATGCGGTCATCGTCATACGGATGAATCAAATACGCGCCCGTCTCCGCCCGAACCCGCGCGGTAGTTTCGTTGCGCGAAGTGATCGTTGGCTCGCACTGGGTCACCTGCGCGCCGTAGCTTTCCACCGCGCGAAATTTTACCGCTGGCGCATTTTTGGGCATGACCACCCAGGTTTTTACTCCCCTCCACCCGCCCGCACAAGCGATGGCTGCGCCGTGGTTGCCGCTTGATTGCGTGACGATTCCGTTCGCCGCCTCCGCATCGCTTAACGAGAAAACCGCGTTCGTCGCTCCCCGAATTTTGAACGACCCGGTCTTCTGAAAATTGTCGCACTTGAAAAAGACCCGCGCCCCGCTCATCGTGTCGATCGAAGAACTGGTCAGTACCGGTGTGCGGTGAATGTGTGGCGCGATGCGTTGGTGCGCTTCGAGAATGGCTTTCCACGGCGGGGCGACAAACACATGCGCATCGCCGCTGGCGCACGGGTTCGTCGAACTGGTCGACGTGACTCGTTGCGTTGTGCTGTCCATAATTTCCCCGAATTCCTAGCAGAATACTGGAATGCCGTCCGTCCGCAAGCGCCGCTCACAGCCAATGCGCATGCCGGTTCCGGCAAATTGCCCCTTGACCTCGCCCGCAGCTTTGCTACGCTCCTTGCGAGCCCCCGCATCCACAGTTTGCATTCGACCCGTTCCGCGGAGTACTGCTCGTGAAAGCCTCCGAACGCCGGCAACTGACTCGTTATAACCTGCGCACCCCGCTGCGTTTTCGCGCGCTGGGTTTGGCCTCGGACAGCACCGTGCACTTTACCGAGGCGCTGAACGTTTCGAGAGGCGGATTTTACTTCGCGTCCTCAGCGCCATTGCAGGTCGGCACGCCGCTTGAAGTAACGTTGCGCATGCCAAAAGAAGTTACCGGCTCCGCTTCGCAGGAAACCAATTGCCAGGCACGTATTGTGCACGCGCGTAAAGAGCCCTTCGGCGACGGGCGTATGGGCTTCGGTGCGGAGATTGAGAAGCTGCAAGTGGATGCGCCCGGGCCCGACCGCTGGGTGGTTTAAAAAACACCGGAACGGTATTTGGAGATTTGCCGCGTTTAACGAGTACTATTTTTTTGTAACAGTCACGCTGGTCTTCGCGTTCCCCACATTCTCAAACCGGTCGTAAGCCCGCACCGCAATGGTGTGCTCGCCCGGCGCCGCACTCTCCAGCGTGAACTCGTACTTTTCTTCCGGCGCGTCGCTGATGCTTCCCGCCGGAGCCAGGAGCGTCCAATCACCTCCGTCCAAACTGTATTGCGCTCGCTCGATGCTGCTGTTGGCGTCGCGGGCCGTGAAGCGCACCGCGATGGCCGTGGACGAGCCAGAACTGCCATGAGCTACCGCCGCTTCCAGGTGCTCGATCACTGGCGGCGTATTATCCACTTCGAACCGTTCGCTGATGTGCTCGGCCATCAGCGCATTGGCCGGTGGATTGGAAGCCGCGTCGCTAACCACGACCTTCAGGTAGTACGCCCCGTCGGCAAACGACGTGGTATCCCAGGAATAAAATTTCTGCTCCAGCTTGTCCTTCAGCAATTTCCAGTCCTGTTCATTCTCTCCGCGATAGTACACCGCGTAGCGCAATTCATCGTCATTCTCGTCGTGCGCCGTCCATAAGACAGTGGCGTAGCCTTTTTGCTGCACTCCCTGGGGTGGCGGCTCGAACCTTCCGGAACTGCTCGATTGGGTAATGACCACCCCGGAAGCGCTCGGCGCAGGCGGCATTTTCAAAGTCACATTGGCAGTTCCGGACGCAATGACCGTCGTGGCGTTGGCGCGCACCCCCGGGTCCTGCATCGCGATGCCGTCGATCACCGGTGCAACGTTGCGCGGCAAATACGCGATGCTGGCCCAGTCCACGCCGTCGCCGGGCTGGCCGCCATGAATCACCGCTCTCCACTGCACAAATCGCGAAGCCGGCGCTTCCACCGCGGCGCCTGAATGAGTGTACGGTCCATACCACTTGGACCATTCTTTGCCGGGGTCTTCGGTATTCCCCGAACGTGCGAAAAATTCCACTCGCGCTTCGCTATCGCGCTTCGCGGTTTTGCCCTTAATCGCACGCGCGTGGGCGCTGGCCTCCGCCCCGTCACGCGGGCTCCACCACTCCAGCCGTCCCCATTGCGAAAATATCTGCGCGTCGAAGGAACGCGATTCGTACGTTCCTTCCGCTTCGAATTCCGGACCGACCGAAAAGACTTTCCCCGGATTCGCCGTGCTCACAAAGATTTTTCCGTTTTGCCCGCGCGACACGCCGGTAATTTGCGCCGAGCCTGCCTTAGCCAACTGCGCGAACACGCCTTTCGCATCGATGGCCAGCAGAGCACCGTTGTTACCAGTTCCGACCAGCAGTCGGCCGTCGTCAGCCAGCCCTATCGCGTAGGCTACCTCTTCGCGCGAAGACCACAGTTCATCGGGGGCTCCATTAGGCCGTATCCGATAAATGCTCGAAGTCAGCAGCGGCGGAAAAGCCACGAAAATCGGCTGTTGCGTGGTGGCCTGCCCGTTCGCAGGCGTCTGCGCCGGCGTAATCGTGGTCGTGCCCTGCGGATTTGTGATGACCGTGGTGGGCGGCGGAGCCAGATTGTGCGGTCGCTCGCCGATAGCCGCCGCATAAATCGTTCCGTCGGAAGCCACCGCGATCGCCGTCACTTCGCGCTTCGGCGTTTCGTACAGCACAAATCCTTCGGCCGGCGAATTATTTTTCTCCCGCCCACCAGCGCCCGTTGTTGCGCGCGACACGCGCAGAATCCGCCCGCTCGGCTCCGTCCCGGCGATCAAATTTCCGCTGGGATCGAAAGCCAGCACCCGCACATGCGCTTCATCGCTCGAGTAAAACACTTCGCCCTTGCCGTTGGAATCCACCGCAAAGATTTGCCCTTTATCCCCGGTCGCCACGTACAGCGTCCCGTCCGAAGAAAACGCCAGATCCCAGATATACTTCGTTTTGGGCTCGAAAAAGACTGATTTTTCTCCGGATGGTGAGACGCGATACACCTTCCCGTCCGGAGAAGTCGCCACGAACAAATTTCCTCTCGCATCAAACGCGATCGCCTGCGCTGACAGGTCGGACGACTCAAACACCGTGGCCGGTTTGCCACCCTGATCAAAGCGAAATACCTTGGCCGGCGATCCCGCCGCCGCGTACAAGATGCCTTTCGAATCGCTGCGTAGCGACCACAGGTACGATGCATCCGCATCAGCCAAGAGAGAAAACTTCGGCGCGAGCTCCAGCCGCCCGTCGCTACGCACCGCTACAC
>DATCOK010000403.1:0-1612 GCA_036564765.1 Candidatus Acidiferrum sp.
GTGCCACGCCCTCCAATCGCTCGGTCACCGGATTGGTATCCGCTCGAAAGTCATTCAGGAACTCTTGCATGTCCTTCGGTCTGCGAGCAGGCTTGAGGAATACTCGCGTTACCCGCCGGAAATCCACGGAAATGTCATGCAGTCGATCGGGATACCACTTCACTTCCACCCATCCAGCGGTCCCGAATAAATCCGGTAGGACGTATTCCGTTCTTGCTATCTCATAGTTATCGGGAAGGGTGCGAATCTCCTCCGGCGTAAGCGCAATCTTCTGAATCCATAGCCCCAGCAGATTCAGCACGTCCACTCTGCGCTGCGCGAACCTACGTTCTCCTTGCTGATCATAGTGCCGGTATCGAAAAATAATGTCGTACGCCGACCATAGATCGTTTTGCATCATGGCCCGGGCGATTGGGCTTCGCACCGCGGTTTCTATCAAGCCGTCTTCGAGCGATCTTCGGAACCCTGCATACGCGGAGTCCGACAAAACCACCCGGATTCCGTCATCCACTAGAAACGACGGATACAGAGGGTCAATCGCCCGGTCTCCAGTTTCGTTCCGTTCAAAGGTGCGCGTGCTCTTTGCGAGGTGCATGAATTCAATGTCAGACACCTTTACAAATGGCGCCGCTTCAGGGAATTCGCTGGACAGCCGCGCTCTCACGCGCCGCGAAAACAAATAATAGAAAATCCGGTTCCAGCTGTCGTTCGGATCGTCGGAGTAAATCTTTTCCGGAGCTTCCGCGAGCCGTATCGAGGCAACCGCCTCACCGGGCTTGTCGGCGGTCTGCGAAGGATGCACCGCCGTTAGTGCCATCACCACAATTCCAACGACCAGCGTGCTAATTCGCTTCACGATCAATTCTCAGCGGATTAATTATGCGCCCGTCCGGCCTGCGTTTTCTCGCGCCTGAAGTCCGGGGCCGTTACTTCAATGGTGCGGCACATCTCATAAAGCCGCGACCGCATGCGGCTTCCGATCCGCTGTTCCAAGGTATCCTCGCGTTGCGCGCGAATCCACTTCCCATCCAAGCCTTTGGTGGTCTCGCCCTCGGACGCTGGATTGTCGACGTAGTTGGTGGTAATCACCGTGGTGCGGTTCTCGTTGTACCGGGCGTTCAAAACTATTCCTACGATGTCGCGCACCCAGTCCGAAGGCTTCGTCGCGCCCAGATCGTCGAGCACCAGAATTTCCACGTTGCGAATTGGCTCCAGGATACGCATCTCCGTCGACTCGCTGGCCGGGTTGTAGCTGGCCTGGATTTCCTTCAAGAGTTCACGGTAATCGCAGAAAAGCCCGCCGTGCCCGCGGCGAATCAGCTCCTTCAGGGCCGCTACCGCGAGATGCGTCTTGCCCACGCCGGAAGGGCCCATCAGCAGTAAACCTTTTTCCGCCGCACCCGGGTAGTCCCGCACAAATCCCTGCGCCAGTATCTTGGCCTGTTTCATGGACTGCGCGTGATGCGGCATCCACGTTTTTCCGTCCGCCAAATCCGCTACATAACTTTCGAAATCGCAATGTTCGTACCGCTTCGGTATTTTTGCGCGCTCCAACACCCGGGTTGCGCGCGCCTGCATCCCGCAATCGCAGGGCGTAGCCACTTTTCCCGGC
>DATCOK010000404.1:0-4391 GCA_036564765.1 Candidatus Acidiferrum sp.
GCACTGAACGAGTTGGGCGCCGCTTTCCGCATGCGCATGCGTTCTTGGTCTTTGACGCAACACGTCGCCGCGCTGATGGAAGCCGTCCAAACCGCAGTTGCTCGCAATAAAAGCACGCTACTCGCCGACAATCGCCACACCGCCCGACAACCGGACCCACCCGCATCGCAGAAATCGCGCGAATGACAGACACCCGGCACGCCCTCGCAGAAATTTCTTCGCCGGCGCGAAACAGCCAACCAGTACTGCGTCTCCCCAATCCTCCCGAACTCAGCCGTTCCGTTTCCGCCCATCTGGATTTCATTCGCAGCGTGGCCGCCTGGGCCGTAATGTGGGGCCATCTGCGTGCATTTTTCTTCGTGGATTTTCAGAACCTCTCGCACCCAAGCATATTTCTCAAAGTGCTCTACTTCGTAACCGGGTTCGGCCATGATGCGGTCATCATTTTCTTTGTTTTGAGTGGATTCCTCATCTCGTCGTCCATCTTGAAAAGTAGACTTGCAGGCAAGTGGTCCTGGGCGGAATACGCAACCGCCCGGGCCGCCCGTTTGTATGTCGTGCTGATTCCCGGACTGTTGTTCGGCACGCTTTGGGACGTCGCCGGGAAGCATCTTTTCAGCGCAAGCGGGCTGTATTCCAATCCGTTAGCTAGTTTCGGTGGATTGGTGGTGCAAAACGAGCTCACCCTCAGAAATTTCCTTGGCAACTTATTTTTCCTGCAGACCATTGTGTGTCACACCTACGGTTCGAACGGCCCGCTGTGGAGCATCGCCAACGAATTCTGGTATTACGTGCTGTTTCCACTGGGTCTCTCCGTAACGCTTGCGTGGAAGCGAAAGCGCTTCGCAACCGTCGCGGCGATGACCCTGCTTGCGCTCGTCATCATCTGGATGTTGGGCATCGCAAAAATGATCGGGTTTGGTATCTGGTTGGCCGGCTTCGTAGTGGTACTTGCCTGGTCGCGAACGCAGCGGTTGGTTAGGGGCTCACGCTTGGCTTATCTGTTGGCGTCCGGGACAGCCCTCGCCACAAGCTTGTATCTCGCCAGAACGATGCGAATTACGCCGCCCGCCTCGGAGGTCGCCATTGGAGTGACCTTCGCCGCGTTCGTATTCGGCACTTTACAACTGGACTTTCGTCTCCATCTCTCTGCCGTTTATCTGCGCGGTGCACGCCTGTTTGCCGGCTTCTCGTACAGCCTGTACGTTTTGCATTTTCCGTTCCTGCTGTTTTTGCGTGCGTGGCTCGCCCCGCGCGAGCGTTGGCAGCCTGATGCTATGCACCTCATCTATGGGCTGGCGATCGGGTTCACCGCGTTGCTGTTCTCCTGGCTGATCGCGCTCGGAACGGAATACCAGACTGGAGCTGCGCGCAACGCGCTCAGAGAGTTCTTCGGTATACGAAAACCGCTGCGGTCAGCTGGCCGCCCGTAAAAGGCCCGCGACAATACCGTGCGAACGGCGAAGCCAGCCCATAGCGAGAAGGTGCTGCAGACGCTAGAATAGGAGTCTCGTCCCGTTCAACCTGATTTGCGCCGCCGTAAAGTGGCGTTCGAAAGGCCATCACCGCGTCTTGAGGCTAGCCGCTCCAATCTTTGCCAGCGACGTGCGCCGCAGCCCCCTTGCCAGTTTGGCGCTCCTCGGACTGTTTATTGGCGGCGCCTATATTTTCTCTCAGTACGTCATCAACGACGATCTTCCTGGACTCGCCTACATCGGCCTCGCCTGCGTGGGTTCCGCTTTCGCCATCGCCATCTTGAAAAACTGGCGCAACGGTTTGTATTTTTTCCTCACCTGGCTTTTGTTCGAAGATTTCGTCCGCAAATTTCTCGGCAACAACATGGCCATTTATTTCGCCAAGGACGCTCTGGTGGCCTTAGTGTACCTGTCCTTTTTCCTCGAATACCGCCGTAACAAGGTCAAGACCTTTCGGCCGGCCTTCCTGACGCCCCTGTTGTTGTTTGTCTGGTTCGGCGTCATGCAGGTTTTTAACCCCGCTTCCAGCACCGTGCTCTACGGCGTTTTGGGCATGAAACTCTACTTCAGCTACATTCCCCTCCTATTCCTCGGGTATGCGTTGATCAATTCTGAAGCCGAGCTTCGCAAATTCTTCATTGTGAATATTTTTCTGGCGCTTATCATCGGCGGCTTGGGCATCGCGCAGTCCATCACCGGTCCTTCCTTTCTCAATCCTGCCAAGCCGGCGGAAGAGATCCGCGAATTGAGCACGCTGTACCGCACCTCTCCGATTTCAGGGGTTTCCGCGTATCGCGCGTCCTCGGTATTCGTAAGTGCGGGGCGCTACACCGATTTTATTTTGATCGCTTGGTTGCTGGTCCTGGGTTACACCGGCTATCTGTTGTTGCGTCACAAACGCGGCCGCAATCTGGCATTCATTACCGTCACCGCCATGTACGCCGCGATTATCTTGGGCGCGGCTCGCGCTTTGTTCATGTGGGGCACTGGCAGCGCCATCGTAATTGCCGCGGCGTTTCTTTGGGGGGCGCCGTGGAAGCAACGCGAGGTCATTAGGGTATTTCGCACCATGCAGCGCGCCGCTATGGCCATCGCGCTGGCCATGGTTGCGCTGTTCTTTATTTTCCCCGACCAGTTGGCTGCGCGCCTGACCATTTACTCCGAAACGTTGACGCCCGGCAGTTCCGCGAGTGAATTGCAGCATCGTACCTGGGACTACCCGCTCGAGAATTTTCTGAAGGCCTTCCGCTATGATCGCTGGCCCTACGGTTTCGGAGTGGGCACCGCCTCGCTCGGCGTGCAATATATGGCCCACACCCTTCACCAGATACCGATGAATGTCGGTGTCGAGAGTGGCTTCGGCACACTCATCGTGGAAATGGGTATCGGTGGCCTGGCGTTGTGGTTGATCACCAGCGTGGCCATTTTGTTGTCGGCCTGGAAGGTAGTCAAGAAAATGCGCGGCTCGCCATGGTTCCCGATTGCATTTGTAATTTTCTGGAACGCTTTTATCCTGTTACTGCCAGTGACCTTTACCTCCATGGCTGTTTACCAGGACTTTGTCGTCAATGCGTATCTGTGGCTCACCTTGGGGATTCTGTTTCGTTTGCCGACCTTGACTCTCTCCGCGCAGTTTGCCATGACCCCCTCACTCGCGGCGCAACCTCGTTTTCGGATGCGCTGACGGTGCGCTTGGCGGTGCTCTCGCCGTTCCTCGATCGCCGGCACGGCACGGAACGCTGCATCATCGAACAACTGGAGCGCATTTCATCTCGCGGTGGCAACGCCATTCATATTTACGCGCAACGCGTGGAAGATTTGCAGGGCGTAACGCCATTTCCCAGGAGCCAAGACGCGCAATCATCGCCGGGAACGTTTTGGCACCGGGTCGGTGCGATTCCCGGCCCGCATCTGCTCCAATATATTTTCTGGTTTTACGCCAATCGCTTAGCCCGCGAGCGCGACGCGCGGCGCGGTTTGAACTGCGACCTTACCTATTCCCCGGGCATCAACGCCACGGACGCCGACGCCGTCACCGTCCACATTGTATTTCACGAATTCGTGCGGCAGGTTCGCGACGAACTGCGCTTCCGAAATAATCCTCCGAGCAGTTGGCCGCGTTTGCTGCATCGCCGTTTGTACTACCGGTGGATCATGAGGTTGGAAAACGCGGTGTACAACAATCCCCGGATCGCGTTGGCGGCGGTCTCCTCTCTCGTCGCGCAACAACTCACGAATTATTTTCACCGCGTCGACGTTCGCGTGATTCGTAACGGCGTGGATGCCCAAGCCCTATCTCCTGCCAAACGTCTGGCGCGACGCGACTCCGCACGCCGTCAATTCGAGCTCCGCGACGACCAGTTCGTTCTTCTCTTCATCGCCAACGACTGGAAGAAAAAGGGCCTCGACGGGCTACTGCGCGCGTTAGCGGAATTGCAGAAATTGCCTTGGACACTCCTCATCGTTGGCGCGGACTCCCGTGCCCCTTATGAGCAAACTCTGCAAACGCTTGGGATCGCGAGTCGCGTCACCTTTCTCGCGCCGTCGCCCGACGTGTTGCAGTTCTATGCCGCCGCCGATGCGTACGCCGCTCCGGCACTCGAAGATGCTTATGGGCTGCCGGTGCTCGAAGCAATGGCCTGCGGACTTCCAGTGGTCGCAAGCTCGCGGGCGGGAGTCAGCGAGATAGTGACGCATGACGTGAACGGCTTGGTGCTCCGCGATCCCAGAGATACCGGCGAACTGGTTGCCGCATTAAACTCGTTGATCACCGATGCCGCGTTTTGCCGGAGGCTGGGCGAGCAGGCGGCGCTCACTGCACAAAATGAAACGTGGGACCGCAACGCGCAGGCCACCTGGGAGTGGCTGAATGACGCGCGGGATCAGAAAAACAGGCTCGCAAGCCCGGTGCAGAGC
>DATCOK010000405.1:0-5360 GCA_036564765.1 Candidatus Acidiferrum sp.
GACGGCGCAAACCGCCCCCACCTTCGTCGGCGTGCGCACCTTTCTCAGCGCACCGTACCAGCCCGACCTCGACAAGCTCCAGGCCGATTTCGCCGTCCTCGGCGTGCCGTTCGATGAAGGCACTTGGGGACAACCCGGCGAACGCTACGGCCCTCGCGACATGCGTGAGAATTCTCAGGAGTACGCTCACGATTTGACCGAAGGCTTTTACTACATCGATGGCGACCGCACCGTTCTCAAAGGCAAGCGGTGGGCCGACGTCGGCGACGTGATCATCTATCCCACCGTACCGGTCGAAACCGACGCGAAAATCACCGAAGCGGTCAAAAAGATTCTCGCGAAAAAATCCTTCCCCATCATTCTAGGCGGCGACCACAGCATCACCTTCCCGGTAATCCGTGCGTTCGACATTCCGCTCACCGTCGTCCACATTGACGCGCACCTCGATACTTGGACGGGCGCCAAAGGCAATCTCGATCACGCTTCCTGGGTCTTGCGCGTCGCCAAACTTCCCAATATCAAGCACATCTCGCAAATCGGCATGCGCGGCATCGCCAATGATCAGGAAGCTGCCGGCAATGCCAAAGCCATCCCCACCACCGTCGTTACCTCCGAAGAAATCCACCGTCGTGGAATTTCGGCCGCCATCGACTCCATTCCGCAAAGCGAAAATCTCTACGTCACCTTCGACGTGGACTCCATGGACCCCACCCTCGCACCGGGCACCGGGACGCTGGAGCCCGGTGGCCTGAATTTTCCGGAGATCGACGAACTCATGAAGCAGATTCCCACCAAAGGAAAACTCGTGGGCTTGGATATCGTGGAAGTAAATCCGTATCGCGATCCGAGCGGGCGCACCGCCCAGACCGCAATCCGTTTAATGGTGGACTTGCTGGCCGCTGCGTTTCACTGAACGCCGCGGATACTCAACGCCAAATAATTCCAACCAATACTTATCTAGCCGGCAAACGTCGCGCCGCCAGCCCCTACGCCGACTCCCGCTCCCAAACTTTGCCGTTCCGCGCAAAATCCAGGAACTTCGCAATATCGCCGCTCCCGCGCAACTCCGTCACTCCGGTAACTCCGGTAATCTGGGTCTTCTTGGCCAGGTTCGCAGCACCTGCCAGCGCGATCGCTTTCAAGTGCCGGTCCGCATCCATCAAAAAGCCGACCGCATCCGGATCCGCCATCAATGCCTTATCTCCGTTCGGCCCGGCCAAGACCGCTACCGCGTCGAACATGATTGAAGGCGAACCGGACAACGCCATCTCCGCCGCCAGCTTCTTCCCGCTCGCGTCCATCACTCCTCCAACTTTCGGAGCAATGATCGCCGGTGTCGCTCCTTCTTTCTTGATCGCGGCCACCAGCGCGCTCTGTAGCGTGGCATCAAAGCCATCCGCCAGCAGCACGCCGACTTTTCTGCCCTTCAACGTCGGCTTGTACTTTCCGTAAAGCCGCAGCGCCGGACTCGGTTTGAGATCGACCGGCTTCACGGCCGGAGTCGCGGCAATCGCTTCTCCGGTCATCCCCAGTCCATCCGCCACCTTCGCTCCAAGTTTTTCGTCGATGACATCCAGATGCCCGAGCATCTTCTTGCGTATTTCCGGTATGTCCACCTTGCTCAATTCGAACGTCAGCGCCATCGCGATATGCTTCTGTTCCTGCGGTGTCACCGAGCGGTAGAACAAACGCGCTTGCGAGTAATGATCCGCGAACGATTCCGGCCGCAGCCTTACCTTCGTGCCCTCCAGCGGAATCGGCGCGTTGCGAAAGCCCTTCGGCGTTTCGCGTTCGCCCTTCGGCTCAACGGAGTTCGGCTCGTAGTTTCCGCGTCCCCTGGGCACCATCATCTGCATGTGGCCGTCGCGCTGCATGTTTGCGAACGGGCACTTCGGCGCATTGATAGGAATCTGGTGGAAGTTCGGCGAGCCCAAGCGGCTCAGTTGCGTGTCCAGGTACGAAAACAGCCGCCCTTGCAGCAGCGGATCTTCACTGAAATCAATTCCCGGCACCACATGGCTCGGACAAAACGCCACCTGCTCCGTCTCCGCGAAAAAATTATCCGGATTGCGGTCCAACACCATCTTCCCGACGATCTCCACGGGCACGACTTCCTCCGGTATCAACTTCGTCGCGTCCAGCACGTCAAATGGCAGACTGTCCGCCGTCTTGTCATCCAGAATCTGCAGCCCCAGTTCGAACTCTGGGAAATTCCCGCTGGCGATCGCCTCAAATAGATCGCGCCGGTGATAATCCGGATCCGCGCCGCTGATTTTCACCGCTTCATCCCACAAAACCGCCGCGGTTCCCAAAATCGGACGCCAGTGGAACTTCACAAATTTCGACATACCTTCCGCGTTCACCAAACGGAATGTATTTACGCCGAACCCCTCCATCATGCGCAAAGACCGTGGAATCGCCCGGTCCGACATGGCCCACATCACCATGTGCAGCGCTTCCGGCATCAGTGAAATAAAATCCCAGAACGTATCGTGCGCCGAGCCGGCCTGCGGATACCCTCGATCCGCTTCCATCTTCACCGCGTGAATCAAGTCCGGAAACTTGATGGCATCCTGAATGAAAAATACCGGTATGTTATTTCCGACCAGATCAAAATTGCCTTCTTGCGTATAAAACTTCACCGCGAAACCGCGCACGTCGCGCGGCAAATCCACTGACCCCGCGCCGCCCGCCACCGTCGAAAACCGCGTAAACACGGGTGTCTTGATCTTGGGGTCCGAAAGAAAATTCGCGCTGGTCACGTGCTTCATGGACTTGTACGGCTGAAAGTATCCGTGCGCCGCAGAACCCCGCGCATGCACGATCCGTTCCGGAATGCGCTCGTGATCAAAGTGCGTGATCTTCTCACGCAAAATAAAATCTTCCAGCAGCGTCGGGCCACGGCCGCCGCCCTTTAGGGAATTCTGGTTATCGGAGATCGGTAATCCCTGGTTAGTCGTGAGGACAAGATCGCCAGCGGCCTCCTGATGAGTTTCGCCGCCGTTGGTTTTCGCTGTTTTCGTAGGTTTTGTGCGGACTGCTTTTGTGGGGACAGATTTACTCTTAGCCATTCCTAAAACTACCACTCCCCCAAATTAAACTTCTAGGCACTTCCTCTGATTCTGAAACCGAAGCACAGTAGGCGCGAGAAATAAATCCTGCATGCGGCGTGGATGCCTCCGGAAATAAAATGGGCGCCACTATGCAAGCCACAAGTGGGAAGCGCGACGAAGAATCAAGCAAATGTAGCGATCGATTTAGCGTGGAGCGCTGGAGGACAGCCGCAATGACGCTTCCGCGCGGGCGGCTCGTCGCATCCCCAATCCTTCGCGGATCATGCTCAAAATGGCGTGCCGGTTCTGGCTGATGGTTTTCACCCACGCAAAACGCCCCAACTGCGGAAAGTAGATTCCCCGGAAACACAACCGCGCAATCAAAATATTTACGCGATAGCCCAGCGGCTTGTGTGCCACCGACGCCACGGCCTTCGCAATCGCCTGCGGGCTGTACGATTTGGCCCAGCCATACTTCACTTCGGCGTGTGCCTCATCGATGGTCATCTTCAGCGGCGTATGCGCCATCGCAAACGGTATAAACTCCTGCCAATGTTTCGGTCGCGTCAGCCGGCCGGCAACTTCCAACCTCTTATACAGCGGCGTCGCCGGTAGCGGCGTCAGCAAACCAAAAATCGGCAAGCCCGGCGGCCATGTACGAATCTCCTGCAGTGTACGCTCTGCAACACCAACGGTGTCATTGTCCATGCCAAAGATAAACGAGGTGATGGCGAATACATTGCGGTCCGCTAGCCGCTGCAGCACCGCGGCGTATTCCCCCGGCTTGTTGAATCCTTTATTCACATCTTTCAGATTCGCCGGATCGATGGACTCCATCCCAATAAAAATCCACTTGCCCCCGGCCGCCGCGATCAAGTCCACCAGCTCTTCATCACGCAGAAGATTCGCGCTGATCTGCGCCACCCAATGCACCTGCGCCTCTGCCGCGATGATGTCGCGCAGCAATGACTTGGTGCGCTTGATGTTGATCGCGAAATTATCATCGATAAAGAACACCGCGATCTGCCCGAGTTCGCTCTTGGCTCGCGCTTTCAACAGCAGCAACTCGTTCACCACGCTCTCGTTGGTGCGAAATCGTATCGAGTCGCCAAAAAAGCCCGTCACCGTGCAGAATTCGCAGCCATACGGGCACCCCCGCCCGGACTCCACCGGAATAATCCGAAACGTGCCCCACCCAGCCCCCAGCTTCCGCAACATCCCGTTGAAAACCTTCGGCACGATGTTGAACTGTTTTAGGTCGATGGTGTCCCACGGGATCGCGGGATATTCCTTCAACGATGGCTTGCGCTCTTGGCCAAAGTCATCCACCGGCGCATAAATTTCTTTCAGCTTCCCCGCCACCGCATCGTTCACAATGCGCGGCCAGGTTTCATCCGCTTCGCCCAGCGCCACCGCATCCGCGTGACGTGCCCCGCCATCCCGCCCCAGCGCTTCATCCGCCATTTCCGTAACGTGCGGCCCGCCCATCACCACCGGCACGCCCACGGCGCGAATCGCGTCGGCCATCCGATAAGCCTTGGCGATCATGCGCGTCATCGCGCCAATTCCCACCAATCCGATTTTATGATCGATCACGTACCGTGCTATGCCCGCTTCATCCATCGGCTGCGCGTTTCCATCGATCAACAACACTTCGTGCCCAGCCGGCGTGAGCGACTTCAACAAGAACATCCACAGATGCGGCATGAAATTGCGCGTCACCCCGTTGTCGGGGTTATAAAGCAGGATTCGCATGGTTTTCGTTTGTCTCAGATACAGCCGACGGGGACGGACCCGCAGGAATGGCTACAGCTCGTTAACTCGAACGCTAGCACCGGCACAGCAACACAAACTGTGCAATATGGAACACTTTCCAGGACTCGAGTTCAGGTCGGCTTACCTGAGGAAAACCTAGTCTGGAGGCGTTGTGAAGTATAGCAAACGTCCATCTTTCTGGTTGGCCTTGATTGGTTCTTTCATGCCCGCCTTTACTCTTGTGAGCCGCCAACATATAGTTCCTTTTGCTCTCTGATCCCGCATGAAACGCGCCTTTTCGCCAAAATCTTTCGTGATCTTGTTTGCCCTTCTGCTGCTTGTGGGAGCGACACTCGCCGAGGACCTCAAGAAAATTCAGCCGGTCGGGTATGTCACCGATCTCGCTGGCGCGATACAGCCGGAAACAAAAGCGCGACTCGAAGCGCTCTGCACTGAACTGCAACAGAAAACCGGCGCGCAGTTGGCCATCGTCACCGTGCACTCCCTCGAAGGCCAGAGCGTCGAGAACTACGCAGTCGACCTCTATAAGCA
>DATCOK010000406.1:0-3988 GCA_036564765.1 Candidatus Acidiferrum sp.
AGCGCCAGCAACAGCGCCACCGCCAGCGCCGCCAACGCCAATAGAAACGTCCGCGCAGGCGAACGCTCCGAAATGGTCCACAGCTGCGCGAAGGTCGAGCGGTTAATGCTCATAGTAGGAAGTCATCCGCAAACCGCGAAAAAATCCCTGCGCGGCCGCAAGAAGTGTCTCATGCAAAATTGTTTAGAGCGGTACCGGAACGGAGTCCACGATTTCGCGCAGCACCGACTCCGTCGTCTCGGACTTTTTCTGCAGCGAAGCGTGCCGCGAGCTGGCCACCACACGGTGCGAAAATACCGGGACGGCCAGCTGTTTGAAATCATCCGGCAGGCAGAAGTCCCGGCCATCCAGAAACGCCCGCGCCTGCGCCGCCCGCTGCAGCATCAACGTTCCGCGCGGGCTCACTCCCAACGCCAGTTGCTCGGAATTCCGCGTGCGGTTCACGATATCCAGCGCGTAGTCGTGCAGGCTGCTCTCCACCTTGATCTCCGCCACCGCGTCCTGCATGGCCATCACTTCCGACACGTCCGCCACCGGCTCCAGCGCGTCCAGCGGATTTTCTCCGCGAATCCCTACGCGTTTGCGGAGAATCTCGCGCTCCGTCTCGATCGACGGATAACCCATCTTGATGCGCATCAAAAACCGGTCCAACTGCGACTCTGGCAACGGATACGTCCCGTGATGCTCCACGGGATTCTGCGTCGCAATCACCAGAAAAGGTTGCGGCAAAGCCATCGTCTTGCCGTCGATACTCACCTGCGCCTCGTTCATCGCTTCCAGGAGCGCCGACTGCGTGCGCGGCGTAGTGCGGTTGATCTCGTCCGCCAGCACCACGTTGGCAAACAGCGGCCCGGACCGAAACTCAAACTCCCGCGCTTCCGGGTTATAAACGCTCACGCCCAGCACGTCGCTCGGCAGCAAATCCGAAGTGAATTGAATGCGCTGGAAAGTGCAATGGAACGATTTGGCGATCGCTTGCGCCAGCGTGGTTTTGCCCACTCCCGGCACGTCCTCGATTAGCAGGTGCCCGCGCGCCAGCAAGGTAATCAGTGCGAGCTGAATCGCTTCTTCTTTTCCGTATATCGCGCGTGCGATGCTGCGCTGCAGTTGCGCGACGATCTGAGACGTGGCGGTCGGCATTGGTTGAAAACCCGGGCCCTTCCTGTTACAACTGACAACTGGTAAAATTCATTTCACGTCGGGCGATTAGCTCAGTTGGTTAGAGCGCTCCCCTCACACGGGAGAGGTCAAAGGTTCGAGTCCTTTATCGCCCACCATTCCCTTCGCTATTTTCGCACCATTCCGTTTATCGCATAAAAAACCAGCCGGTTATGTGCTCAAACCGTTGTTGTACAAACGACAGCCCAACTGTCGTTTGACTAAAAATCACTGGTCCATCGACATGTATGATCGCCTCAAAACGGGGTAAAGCTCCCGTTGACGGACAGGAGGACCAGTGCCGACCACTACCCCAGTAAACGAAGTGAATGTCCTTAATACTATGAGGCCCTGTCAGCTTTGCGGAGTTGTCCGGCAAACCAGCCAAGTAAGCTTCAACCGCAACATCGGAATGCTGGTCGCGCGTCAAACCGAGAGACTCAACGCTACAATGTGTAAGACCTGCCTGACCAAAAACTTCTGGGAATTTACAGCCAAGAATCTATTGTTGGGCCCTTGGGGCATGATTTCGCTGATCATCACCCCGGTCTACTTGGTCACGAACACCGTCAGCTATGTATCCGCTTTGCAAAAGTTGCGTGGCGCGGTCGAGTAACACCGCTATGATTGGTGTCCCTTGATTCCTTTCATGAATACCGTGGAATTTCTGTGTCTCGGCTTGTGGCTTGGCAGCGATGTGTTCCTGAGTTTTGTAGTTGCGCCCGGCGCGTTCCGTGTATTAGCCAGCCGCGATCAGGCTGGAGCGATGGTTGGATTCGCGCTAACCCGCATGCACATCGCTGGACTGTTTTGCGGCGCGATTTTTCTACTCGCCCGCTTGGCCCGCACTCGCAGCATCGTGTCGCTCGGTTCACCCGGCGCGGTATGCGTGGTGGTGATGATGATGGCCACGCTGGTGTCGCAATTTACGGTTAGCGTTAAAATGGCCTCGCTTCGCACACAGATGGGTTCGATTCAATCGACCGCCGCGGATAACCCATTGCTCGCGGAGTTTTCGCGCCTGCACCGTGTTTCGGTTTCGCTCGAAAGCGTGGTGCTGCTGGCCGGCATTGCCGCTACGTTTTTGCTCGTCCGCGAACTGCATTCCGCTCAATGATCAACTGCTTCACTTCCTTGCGCGCTTAGCTCTCCTACCATTCTTCCCGGCAGCCACTCCTTCTTTGAGAAGCTTCGCACGCCGCTTCTTCGCCACCGCCTTGCTGATTTTCTTCGTCGTCTTATAACCCGCCCGTTCGAACGCCCGCCACATATACCAGCTGGCCACCGTGCGATACGGCCGCCACCGCTCCCCAAATTTCAGCAACTCCTTCGGCTTAGGCATCCGCTTTTTCCCATACGTCACCGACCAGCCCTTTTTCACCGCCAGGTCGTGAATCGGCAGAACGTCCGGCCGCCCCAGCCGGAAGATCAAAAACATCTCCACCGTCCAAGCCCCAATGCCGCGCACCGACACCAACCGCTCCACCAACTCCTCGTCCGAAAGTTTCTGTGCCTCTTCCATTGTCGGCACCACGCCATCGATGGTCTTCTGCGCCAAATCCTTCATCGCCAGAACCTTTGCCCCCGATAGCCCGGCCTGGCGCAACGTCCGCGTCCGCAATTTCAACATTTCCTGCGGCGTCGGCGCCCGTCCGTTCGAACCCAGCGCCTTGATGCGCGCAAAAATCGTCGCCGCCGCTTTCCCCGAAATCGACTGATACGTAATCGATTCCATCAGCGCTTCATAAGGACTCTCCGTGGACTCCATCTCGATCTGAAATTCCACGGTCTCTTCAATCAACCGCGCCAGCCGCTCGTCGTTCGCCGCCAGCGCCGCCTTGGCAATCTTCAGGTCAAACGGCAGCAGGGAAGTTGTCGTCGCCATAGTCTCCGCGCCCTCGCGCTACAAAGATATTCAGCAAAACCAGCAGCATGCCCGAAGCAAAACCACTGCGTCTATCCGTTTACGCTCGCACCATAAATCCCAACGTCGCCCGCGCTCACGCCACAGGGCCGCCAACGCGCTGTGTTAACATACCGCGTTTATGCAAACAGGAATTATTGGTCTGCCGCAGGTCGGAAAAACAACTCTCTTTCGCATTCTCACCAAAGCCACTGTCGACGGCAAGCCCGGCGCGCAAGCCACCCACGTCGGCGTCGCCAAAGTTCCTGAGCCCCGCCTCCTCGAGCTCGCTAAGCTCTACAACCCCAAGAAAATCACCTACGCCACCGTACAATACGTCGACCTCGGCGGCATGCAGAAAGACCGCAACCGCGACGCCCTCGCTCCCCTCCGCGAAGTCGACACCATCGCCCACGTCATCCGCGTCTTCGATGATCCCAGCGTCCCCCACTCCGCCGGCAGCATCGACCCGCTGCGCGACGCCACCAATCTCGAACTCGAACTCATCCTCTCTGACCACGATCAGGTCACCCGCCGCCTCGAGCGCGTCGACAAAGATTTAAAGAAAAAGCGGGACCCATTGCTCGAAGCCGAAAAAGCCGTCCTCGAAAAGTGCAAAGCCCACCTCGAATCCGAAAAGCCTTTGCGCGAACTCGAACTCACCTCCGAAGAACGCAAGCCCATCGGCGGCTTCCTGTTTCTATCGCAACGCCCGATGCTCTACGTCCTCAACCTTGGCGATGACGAAGCCGCCGACCTCGCCACCGCCGTCGAGCGCCACAAACTCAGCGCCCTGCAGGGCCGCCCCAACACCGCTGTCGTCGCCATCTGCGGTCGCCTCGAAGCCGAGCTCGCCCAGATGGAAGAAAAAGAAGCCGCCGAGCTTCTCGAATCCTACGGCCTCAAAGAGCCCGGTCTGAATCGCCT
>DATCOK010000407.1:0-5207 GCA_036564765.1 Candidatus Acidiferrum sp.
GTATATGGATACCGGCCGCCGAGGTGGCGCCGGCCGCCGGATAAATGGGACTGGCGCATTTTCGGCGAACTGGTAGGCGAGCGCTCCGGAAGTTTTGTCCAGGCGAGCCTTTCCGTACCTGAAACGCAAGCGCATCAGGTATTTCTGGGCCCGACGGCATTGGGGATTTATCGCAACTATACAATCAGTTTCGGCGCGCAGTTCCCTATTTATCAGGACAGCGGTTCGGCATTCCCGCGGGAACGGGTTCGTTTTGCCATCAACTTCAGTTACCTGCTGTTCAAACATTCGCACTAGGAGGACGTGATGAAAAGATTCGGTCAATTTCTGGCGGTGATGCTGCTGGCTGCTGTTTCCTCACGAGCGGAGATCCGCTCGATGGAGATGAGTATCTTTGGCATGGATTGAGAAGTGTGCGCCCACGCCGTGCGCGTGTCGCTGAAGTCGGTGGCTGGAATCGAGAAGGTGGATGTGAGTCTGGAGAAGGGATTGGCGGTGATTACGTTGAAAACCGGAAATACCGTGACGCTCAAACAACTGCAGGAGGCCATCACCAAAAATGGATTCACCATGAAGGCATCCAAAGTCAGCGTTGCCGGCCAAATAGTTATGGATGGAGAAAAGGCGCGGTTGAAGATCTCCGGGTCCAACGATTTGCTGACGCTGGTGGCGGGACAAGGCCCCGCCGTCAACCTTGACGCAATGAACGGGAAAAACGTCATGGCACAGGGGACCATCAACGAAGGGCCCAAAGGCCAAGTACCGGACACGCTGGTTTATAACTCCATGGTAGTGGAGGAGCCGCGGTGACATCGACGCCAAGGTATCCGGCGGGTTCAACGGTGCTTGGATATTTCTCGCTGTTTACGTCGGTCGGCACGCTACTTTGCTGCGCGCTCCCTTCCCTGCTGGTACTCGCGGGTTTGGGAGCTTCGGTGGCTTCGACGCTCTCGGCGTTGCCGTGGCTGGTAAATTTGTCGCGGCACAAGGATTGGACATTTGGCGTGTCCGGAACGCTGATCGCACTGAGCTTTCTCAATATGCATTATCTGGCGCCACGCTGGCGGGCAAAAGCGTGTGCGCCCGGCGAACCGTCAGCTTGCGAGGAGACCAGCAAGGTCAGCAAGGTATTTATGTGGCTGTCGGTGGGAATTTACGCGATAGGATTTTTTGTGGCCTACATTCTGGGCCCAATTCTCGGCTGGCTGGACAGAACGTAAGGGAATTTGGCTATGCGATGCGATGGGAAAGAAAACGTAGGGTAAAGTATCACCCGAACTAGGACTCGTTGGCGCGCCATGGCGCCACACATCGACAGCGATGAACTGCTACACTGTGGCGAAATCGGTGCGGCTTATTAAAAATATAATTTTCGATTAAGGAGATTGACGATGGCGGAGGCGGTTACGGGAGCGGAGTTTAAGAAGGAGCTGCGCGAGGGCAAGCCGAAGCTGGGATTGTTTCTGAACTCGCACAGCCCGACGGTGGCGGAACAGCTGGCGCACAGCGGGTATGACTGGCTGCTGGTGGATACGCAGCACGGGCCGATGGGATACGAGAAATTGTCGGCGATGCTATCCGCGATCGCAAATGGCGGAGCGAAGTCCATGGTGCGCGTGGGCGGATACAACGACCGGCCGGGGATTCAACAGGCGCTGGACCTGGGGGCGGACGGCGTGCTGGTGCCGTACATCAACACCGCGGAAGAGGCGAGGCAAGCGGTGAGCTGCACGAAATATCCGACGGCGGGCACGCGTTCGGTTTATTTTCCGCAGCGCAGTATGAACAAAGCAGGGCTGCTGGGCTACGCGGGCGGCGCGAATTCCAATTTGATGGTGGCGCTGCAGGTGGAGACGGCCTCGTGCATCGAGAACATCAAGGAGATCGCGGCGGTACCGGGTGTGGACATACTTTTTCTCGGCCAGAACGATTTGTGCATGTCCATGGGCTTGTATGAGAAGTATGAGTTTCCGCACATGTACACTTCGCCGGAGTTGGGTAAGGCCACGGATGCGCTGATCGCGGAAGCCAGGAAGAACCATGTGATTCTGGGGATTTTCTTGTTTGGAACGGCGCGCGTGGGGGAATTCCTGGATAAGGGATTCACGTTTATCAGCCTGGGGAACGATTTGCACCACATCCTGACCCAGGCTGGGGCGTATGTGAAGGACGTGGAAGGTATCGCTAAGGACAAAAGCAAGAAGTGGGAGCGGAGGGCAACGGCGCTGTTTTAGTCTCGAATGGCGGATTGAAGAAAAACGAAGAGCAATCGGAATTCCGCGGGATGGGTCAGTTGGTAATATCGAAAAACTGGCCCATTTTGCGGAACTTTTCGTAGCGGGCGTCGAGCAGGGACTTTTGGGATTGCTCGGTGAGCATCAGCAGTTGGCGGTCAAGCACGGCGTCGAGTAAACGGCCGGCGGCTTCGTGGTCGGTGTGGGCGCCGCCTTCGGGCTCGGAAATAATTTCGTCGACCATGCCCAACTCCTTCAGATCGCTGGCGGTGATTTTTAGCGCGATGGCCGCGGTCTCCGCTTTGCTGGAGTCGCGCCACATGATGGCCGCGCAACCCTCCGGCGAAATCACCGAATAAAAACTGTTTTCACAAATGTTGACGCGATCGCCAATGGCGATGGCCAGCGCGCCGCCGGAGCCCCCTTCGCCGGTAACAGTCACGATGATCGGTACGGGCAAGCGGGACATTTCGCGAAGATTCCGGGCGATGGCTTCGGCCTGGCCGCGCTCTTCGGCGTCGATGCCGGGGTAAGCGCCGGGTGTGTCGATAAACGTAAAAATGGGGCGGCCGAATTTCGCGGCTAGCTGCATGACGCGCAGCGCTTTGCGGTAGCCTTCCGGCTTGGGCTGGCCGAAATTGCGCTGCACGCGCTGCTTGGTGTCGCGGCCTTTCTGATGGCCGATGACGGCCACCGGACGGCCATGGAACTTTGCGAAGCCGGTGATGAGGGCCGGATCGTCGCCAAAATTGCGGTCGCCGTGCAGCTCGATGAAGTCGGTGAACAGCATGCCAATGATGTCGAGAGTGTAAGGCCGATTCTGGTGGCGGGCAATCTGGGCGCGCTGCCAGGGGCCGAGGTGGGCGTAGAACTCGCGGCGCAGCTCGGCGACCTGTTTGCTGACCCGTTCGAATTCCACGTCGGCGGCTTCATCGCCAGCCAAATTGCGCAGGTCTTCGACTTCTTTTTCCAGCTTTTCGATGCGGTCGATTTCTTTCTGGTGACTGCTGACCGCGGGCTTGGATTTATTTTTGTCTTTCTCTTTGTCTTTGGCGCTCATACCGCCACCGCCAGTTCCACCGCGCGGGGGCCGCACAACTGGCGCACGGCTTCGACGAGTTCGGGCGTGGAGCGGACGCGGCGCTGGGCTTGCAGCAGAGCCACGGAGCCGTCGGCGGAAAGCAATTCGAAGATAACGGTTGCGTTGCCGGGAAATTTTTCAAAGAGAGTTTCGAGCTGATCGACAGTGTCGTCGGTGATGGACGGGACCACGAGACGCACGCGAAATTCCTGAGGCACGGGGCGGTCAGCGATGTCTTCGAGGCGGCGGGCCTCCTGCAGCGAAAGGCGCGTGCCGGACTCTTCGACCTGCACTTTGGCTTTTAGCAGCAGAGGAACGCCAGGCTTGAGCGTGGTTTCGAGTCGCGTAAACGTTTCCGGGAAGACCAGCATCTCCTGCACGCCGGTCATATCCTGCAACGTGAAAATGCCCCAGCGCGCGCCTTTTCTGGTGCGCATGGGGCGAATGCCGACGATGAGCGCGGCGACGGTGACTTCTTTATTGTTGCGCTGGCCTTCGACCTGATCGAGCGAGATGGCTTTCAACTCCTGCAGGCGTGAAGCGAAACGCGCCAGGGGATGGCCGGAAACGTAGAAGCCAAGCATGGCGTATTCGCTGGAGAGGCGCTCCTCTTCGCTCCAGGGGGCGGCTTCGCGCAATTCGAATAGTATTGGCGCGGGCGAAGACGAGGATGAGGCGAAGAGGCCGTGCTGGCCGGATTCGCGGGAGCGCGCGGCGCGCTGCAGGGCGTTGACGGCATCGTCGACGGAAGCGGCCATCCCTTCGCGGGGCCCGAGCGAATCCATGGCGCCGGACTTGATGAGACTTTCAAAGACGCGCTTGTTGAGAAAACGCGGCTCGATGCGCTCGCAGAAATCGTACAGGGCGCGGAATTCGCCCTGTGCGAGGCGCGATTCGCGGATGGCTTTGGCGGTATTTTCACCGACGTTCTTGATGGCCGCGAGCCCGAAGCGGATGGCTTCGTTGACGGGAGTGAAGTAGAGATCGCTTTCGTTCACGTCGGGCGGAAGAATGGAGATACTCATGCCGCGGGCTTCGTTGATGTACTTGACGGTTTTGTCGGTATTGCCGGCGTCGGAGGTGAGCAGCGCGGCCATGAACTCGACGGGATAGTGGACCTTGAGAAACGCAGTTTGATAAGCCAGGAGCGCGTAGGCGCAGGAGTGCGATTTGTTGAAGCCGTAGCCGGCGAATTCTTCCATGAGGTTAAAGATGCGCTCGGCTTTTTTCTCGTTGACCTTGTTGGCCAGGCAGCCGGTCATGAACTTGGCGCGCTGGGCGGCCATTTCCTCTTTTTTCTTTTTGCCCATCGCGCGGCGCAGGATGTCCGCTTCGCCGAGGGAAAAACTGGCGAGGCGGTTGGCGATCTGCATGACCTGTTCCTGGTAGAGGATGACGCCGTAGGTTTCCTCGAGAATTTCCTGCAGCTGTGGGAGTTCGTAGGTGACTTTGGTTTTACCGTGCTTGCGATTGATGAAGTCGTCGATCATGCCGCCCTGGATAGGGCCGGGGCGATAGAGGGCGTTGAGGGCGGTGAGGTCCTCGATGCGGGTGGGCTGATAGCGGCGAAGAATGTCGCGCATGCCGTGGGATTCAAACTGGAAAATGGCGGTGGTGTCTCCGCGGGAGAAAAGTTTGTAGGTGTCGGAGTCGTCGAGAGCAAGATTGTCGATATCGACTTTAGCGCCGCGATTTTTCTCGATCATCTCCACGGTGTCTTTGAGCACCGTGAGCGTGGTGAGGCCGAGAAAATCCATCTTGAGCAGGCCGAGACGCTCGAGAGCGTTCATGTCGTACTGCGTGGTGATTTCGTCGCGGTTGGTCTTGTAAACGGGAACGATGTCGGTGAGTGGGCGCGCGGAGATGACTACGCCGGCGGCGTGCGTAGAGGC
>DATCOK010000408.1:0-6893 GCA_036564765.1 Candidatus Acidiferrum sp.
CCCACACGGTGCGCTTCTTGAGCGGCGTGTACGCCAGCAGATAGCTGAGGCAAGTGGCCACACCGAGTGCCGCTGGCAGCAATCCGCCTACTAAATAGAGGTCGATCGCTCCAGCCACGGACAGCGTGACACCAAAAACCAGGGCCTCCCGAGGCTGCAGGACGCCAGTGGGCAACGGGCGGCCAGCGGTGCGGCGCATGAAACGGTCGGAATCGCGCTCAATGTAGTGGTTGAGCGCCGCCGTGCCCGCGGCGATCAGCATGGTGGCGAACACCGCGTGCAACATGTGCAGCCAGTTCACCGGACCGCGGGAGCCCATGTAGTAGCCGGCGGCGGTGGTCATCAATACGAGAAAAGACACGTCCGGCTTCGTGAGGGCGACGAAGGCGTTGGCGCGGGATGTCAGGGTCAATTCGGCAGCGCGTGCTGTGCTCATGAAATAGCCACCGGCCGCTGGCTAGCTGCCGGTACTTCCCTTCTGCGTGGGAGCAAGCGATAGCAGAGTAAAACAAGCAGGATGGAAACGCCAAACAATAGCGCGCCAACCACGGTGTGCAGCACCGTGAGCGTCACCATCACCGGCATGGGCTGCGGTGCGTCCGCAGTGGTCAACCGCGACCAGTAGGCCCCCAAGCCCAGCAGCAGTTGCGTACCGAGAATGGCGTGCAGCAGGATGCGCGCCTTGGAAATGGGCGCGGACTTGTCAAACCGGCGGCGCAGCACTGCGGCGGTCCAGATGACCATGCCCAGAACGATCAAGGCCCCGACCATGTGCGGCCAAATGGGAATTTCCTTGTGGCGGAATCCCGCTCCCAGGATGACCTGGAAGTAGATCACTATAGAGTTCAGGATCGCCAGAGTGTGGATGGGCGGTGAGCCGGAATCTTGCGACTGCGGCTGCTCAGAAACCCACCAGCGGCTGGTGAACACAGCGATGCTCAGGAGCGCAGCGAAGACGATTTGCGCGAAGCAAGCATGCATGACGGGCAAACAATACTGGAGCAACTGGCGGACCACTTCGCCACCCAGAACGCCTTGCGCCGCGATTCCCAGTACCGCAATCACGCTGAACCACCGCAGCCAACGCCGTTCGTCTTTGGCCCAAACCACCGCCGCCAGCGCGATTGAGAACACGCCGAGCAGCGCGGCAATCACCCGATGCGAATGCTCGTACCGAATGCCCCCAACCATCGGCGGCGTCAATGTGCCGTAGGAGAGCGGCCAATCGGGAACCGAGAGAGCCGCTTCATTAGAGGTAACTAAGGCGCCCGCGATGAGCAGCAGAATGGTCCAGCACACCACAAAAATGGCAAATCGATGAACTGAGGGATGGTATGTAGCGGTCATGGGCCGGGCTTCCAAAGCCGAATTATACATGAGCAGACGTAGGCTGGGCGCAGTGAAGCTACTTTGCGCATTTTTTGAAAATTTCGCAGCGGCTGAAATAAATTCTACAGTCGCCGGCGGACGCCGGGTTCATGAGATGGCAGGCGAAGCTGCGGCTGAAATCTGTGGCATCGCTGCTGCTGGAGCTTCGGGTTGGTTAATTCCGACGGCGCGCAACACCAGGTCTTTCAGCGCGGCGATGAAATAGGGTGAGTCGCCGAGAGCGGGCATCATGCGGAATGTTTCCACGCCGAGTTTTTTGGCTTCGTCGCGGGCTTCGATGTTGATTTCGTGCAGCGTTTCGATGTGTTCGGTGACGAAGCTGATGGGTACGACCAGCATTTCCTTCACGCCTTCGTGGGCCAGCCGCTCGATGGTGCCGGTGAGGGGCGGCTGCAGCCACTTGGCGGGGCCGACGCGGCTCTGATAACAGAGCAGATGCGTGCGCGGCCATTGTTGCGGAAACTTCTGCGCGCCTTGCTCGCAAGTCAGTCGCACGGTCTCTTCGATCTGGCGCGGGTAGGGGTCGCCCTTTTCCACCAGACTCATCGGCAAACCATGGGCGCTGAAAACCAGATGAATACGCGAACTATCCGGAAACTGGCGCAGGATACGTCCGATATTCTCCACCAGCCCGCGGATGTACAGCGGATGGTCGTAGAAGTTTTCGACCACGCGCTCAGGCGGTGCACCGTTCGCTGTGTTCCAATTCGCGCGATTAGCGACGCGGTGCCAGTCTTTCATACTGCTTAACGTGGTGGCGTAGGAATAGTGGGGATACAGGGGCAGCAAAACAATTTCGTCGAGCGAGAAGCTTCGCAAGGCGTCGAGCGCTTCGTGGCTCATGGGATGCCAGTACCGCATGGCCACCACGGCGACAGGATCGATGTAGGGAGAAAGCGCGCGCACGAGGCGGACACGCTGGCGTTCCGTGAGCGTGGCAATGGGCGAACGGCGGCCAATTTGCGCATAACGCCCCTTGACCGGCACGCAGCGTCGCGAGGAGATCATCTTCGCGATGGGTTTGCGCAGCAATCCGAGCGGACCGAGCGGAATGATGTCCGGATCCAGAAAAAGATTGAGCAGGAAAGGCTCGACGGCTTCCAGCGAATCGGGCCCTCCGAGTTGAAACATGACGATGCCGACACGCTTTTTCCCTGTCATGTGGTTGGCCGGTGGTTCTACCATTATTTCTCACGCTGCAAAGAGTTCCTAAGGCGCTCGAGGTCCTGCTGCAGGGCTGCGGCGCGACGAGCTACCGACACGTAGTAGGCGAAGAAAATACCCCAGGCAATGAGGTAAGCCGCAAAAATACTGTCGAGGTTCTTCATACTGCCTCCGCTTCACGACGTACTACTTCCAGTTCACCGCGTGCGGCTTCCATCAAATAGCGGCCGCGAATCAAAAGGGCCATTAGCGCCAGCATGGCAAACCACGAGAAAAACAAAACCTTCCACATGGTGGGATCAAGGCCGGAACCGGAGCCACCCATCACCACCGGTTGCGGATGCTGCGTGCGCCACCAGCGGATGGAGCCGAACACCAGCGGCACATCGAGAAAGGCAAAAATCCCAAACAGTGCGCTGAACAGGGCGCGGCGATCAGGCTCTTCAACGAGCGTGCGCAGCAGGAGAAAACATGCGTAGAGCAGCCAGAGAATAAATGTCGAGGTGAGTCGCGCGTCCCATGTCCACCAGATGCCCCACACGGGATGCGCCCAGATCGGACCGCTAACTAACACCACGGTGGTGAAAACCAGGCCGACTTCCGCGGAGGCGACGCTGAGCCAGTCCCATTTAGGCTGTCGACGGAAAACGTAGAGAAGGTTGGCGACGAAACAGATAAAGAACGCGGTGAGTCCCGTCCAGGCGCTGGAGACGTGCAGATAAAAGATGCGTTGGATGGGCCCCATGGTGCGCTCCGTGGGCGCTACAAAAAATGCCCCATAGGCGGCCGCGCCGACCAGGAAAAAGACTGCAGCGGCGGCCAGGACTTGCTTCTTCATGCCCACTATTCCTCCAGAAGATATTCGCCGAAAAGCCATAGCGCGGTCAAAAAGACCACGTCGAAGACGGCCAGGAAGCCTAAGCCCTTCCACTCCACGAAAGGGGCGGGATCGAGCAGCCCGACGGTAACTTGTGTGCTCGAGACGAGCACGGGCGTCAGCAGCGGCAGCAGCAAAAGCGGCAGCAAAAGTTCACGCATGCGGGCCTGCGCGGAAATGGCGGAGAGCGCGGTGCCGGCGATGGAGACGCCCAGACTGCCAAGAAAAAATACCAGGAGCAGTTGGCCGAAAACACGGAGGACCGGAACGTTGTACAGAATGGAGAAAATCGGGAGCATCAACAATTCGGTGAAAAGCAGAAAAAGTGTGTTGGCGATCAGCTTGGCGAGAAAAATGGCAAAGGGATCGCTGACCGAGAGGCGCAGCGCGCTGAGGGTGTCGTTGTTTTGTTCGCGCAGAAAGCAGGGTTGCAGCATCAGCGAAGCGGCGAACAGAAAAGCGAGCCAGAGAAGTCCGGGCCCAAAGCGGCGCGATTCCGTATAACTGGGATCAAAGGTGAAGCTGAAAAGCACGATGACCATCAAGATGAACACCACAGTCGTGGTCAAGAGTTCGCGCGAGCGGAACTCCGTGCGCAGTTCCTTGCCCAGCAGAACGGAAGTGCTTGCGAGCAGACTCATTCAGGCGTCCGCAAAGGTGAGGATGGAGCGCACGTCAGCCCCAGTGCGCGTGTCGGCCACAACCATGCCGGAGTCCAGGCGAATGGCGCGGGTAGCCAGCATGGAAATTTCCGACTCGCCATGGAGGCTCATAAGCATGGTGCAGCCGCTGTCCCGCAATTTACGCAGAGCGCCGGTCAGCCAGACGACTCCCTGCGGGTCGAGACCGGTACTGGGCTCATCGAGAAGCAGGATGGATGGTTCGTGCAGCAACGCGCGCGCGATGGCCACCCGCTGGCGCATCCCGCGCGAAAAGGTACGGACGAGCGAGTCGCGCCGTTCGAACAGGCCGACTTCCTGAAGCAGTTTTTCTACTCGGGCAGCGGCGTTGGGCGTTCGTTGCAAGCGGGCGAAGAGCAGCAGATTTTCCTCGGCGGTAAGTTCATCGTAGACCATCGAGGCGTGAGCCACGAAGCCGGTGTGGGCGTTCAAGCGACTAGGCGCTTTTTTCGCAGGGATGACCGGCACACTATTTTTTGGCGGCGGAAAAGTTACCTCGCCAGAGGATGGACGCACCAAGCCGGCGGCGATGCGCAGTAAGGTCGTTTTTCCCGAGCCGTTACGGCCTGCAAGCGCGACGCATTCTCCCGAGGCAATTTCCAGCCGTATGCGGCGCAGCGCGGCCAGCCCGCCATAACGCTTTTCAATATTTTCAAAACGGATACCAGTGGGTGCGAAACCGGTCGCTGGCACCTAAGCGACCTCGATCAGAAACCCGTGGCAGCGCAGGAGAAGCGGGCGACCGGAGCGATGCGCGATCACTGGCTCAGCCTCGCACGAGATCGCGCAGCACTTTTTCGGCTCGCGCGCGCTCCGAGGCGTACTCCTCGTCCGAAATGGTGCCGGCCTGGTGGCGAAGCTCGAGGCGAAAGAGCTGCTCTTTTAGGTAGTCCAGGCTCGTGGCTACTGCGGCGTTGATGCTTTCGAGGGGCGCGTTGGAGGTGTTCAATGGAGCCGCAGCGAGGCTCGACTTAGCAGCGCGCGATGTAGAAGTTGGTGCTGCCGAAATTTCCGGCGAGCTTTCTGCGGGCGCAACGGTGATCGCCACGGGTTTGCGCGCCAGCAAAATTGCGCCGACGGCGAACACGCCAATGAATCCCGCGACCAGCGGCCACTTGAGCACATCCAGGCGGCCGGGCACTTGCTGAATATTCGCGCCGGGAGGAGTTTGCGCTTCCTGACCCTGTTGGCCCGGGTCGGCTCCCGCGCTGGCGCTGGGGGGCGGGGCGGTACCCGAGACGTCGACACTAAACGTTTGATTCGCGGGAAGATTTTCGCGGCCGTAAATGCTCATGCCCTGCTCTTGCCCGCCGGCTTGCAACCCTTCGCCGGAAATCTGGACGCTCGGAGGCGCGACCACCAGCAACCGTCGCGCGAGATAGGACGAGGGCGGAATTTTGATCGACGCCGTGTTGTTGGGATAGGGAATTTCGTAAGAGTAGCGCACGGTGTTCTCGCCGGGACGAAAAGCGTAGGCAATGGCGAAATGCCCTTTGCTTTTATCGATGGGAGCTTGCACCACAGGCATGCCTGCCGGACCGGAGGCGGCCACTTGTTGTAACTGAGCCTTGTCGGGAAGTGAAAATTCAAAGTTGCCGTCCGGTCGGAAAAAAGCTTGCGGCGGCTTGGTATCGTTCTGCAGGGAATATTCCTCGCCGACGATGAGGGTGGTGCCGTTGGGCTGGAAGAAGACCACGCGAGTGCTGACGGAGACGGACTTGGGATCCTTAGTGGGTTCGAAAACGGAAACTTCGACTTCGCTTTTGCCGGGTGGGACCGGTTGATGAAAATTGATGTCGTGATACACGGCGCGGATCAGCATGGGTTGCGCGCCGAGATTGGGATTGTCGAAGGTAAATTGCCCTTGCGCGTCGGATTTGGTATTGGCGACGGGCTGCATGCCGCCTTGCAACTGGATGAGCATCACCGGTACTCCGGCGGCGACCTTGCCGGTGGTGCCGTTTTTGACGGTGCCGTGAACCGTACCTGCTTGCGCGCCAGCACAAAGCGCGCCGCTTACGGCGATCAGCGCAAAAAACAATTTGACGAAACGTGTTGTGATTCGAATCACTGCGGACCTCGTCCAGCGGACGCGGGCCGTACGCCGCGCGGGCGGCGAATCTGCGATTCGGTGACCTGATCGATTTCCGCCAGCACTAGCGCTGCTTCGTTTTCCAACGAGGTCTTCATGGATTCGAAGTCGCTTTCCGCATATTTGCCAGAGCGAAATTCGAATCGCAAGTCGCGCAGATTGTCGTAAATGCTGTCGCGCCGTTCCATGAGTTGATCGAGCTTGGTGCGATGGGGCGCAAGGTCGGAAGCGTCCGGTTGAATGTAGAAAATAAAAATGAGCGTGGCGGCGGCGAGCGCAAAGCACGCGCCGAGCACCGCCCAATCAGTAGGAGTTACGGAATCAAAAATCAACGCCGCGAGAAAACTCATCAATCTTGCGTCTCCCTGGCGGCCTGCGCGCGGGCACGCTCGAGCATCTCGGGAGAGATGCCGCGATGGTTTGTGGCATTGTCGGTCGCAGGCACGGGCCGCTTACGCCAACGGCTGATGACGAAAAACACCAACACCAGTCCGACGGCCAAATAAACCGCCGGCATGCACCAGGCCACCAGGCTGAAGCCGGAGTGCGGCGGTTCGGCGTACACCTTGGTGCCGAACTCCTGCACGAAGGCTTGCGTGATGGTGTCTTCCGAGTCGCCGCGCAGAATCCCTTGGTCGATTTGCTTGAGCATGGCAGTGGAGGTGGTGCAGCCCACGTGGTTGCACTCCGT
>DATCOK010000409.1:0-5611 GCA_036564765.1 Candidatus Acidiferrum sp.
ACGTGCACTTCGAAATAGGTCGGCAACCACACTTCGTCATTAATGTAGGCCTGCTCCATCACGAAGCTGGTGCCTTTCTGCAGGTTGGCCACAATTCCGCCCGCAAAGCGCATGTCGCCCACAAAATAGGCCTCCAGCCGCGCCACGTCGTGCGCTTTTTCGTCGACCCAGATTACCCCCGCCAGTTTCTGCACCACTTTCTCCGCCAGGGTGTGCGCCTTGAACTCCGGGTTAGGCTCGAAGTCGAACACCAGCACCTCTTGCCCGCGAAATCGTTCCCGCCGCGGATTCACAAACTGGCAAGCCCGCAAAAACACTTCGATTCCCGGATCGTCGCTGTCTTTAGTCTTGCCCTGTTCCTCCGCCTTCTGTTCCTTGGCTTCTTTCTTAGCCTGGCGCTTCTGCAAATCGGCAATCTGCTTCTGGGCTTTCTCTTCTTCCTTTTTCTGCTCCGTCTCGTCGAGCGGCCGGCCATCCTTCTTCACCAGCGTGGAAACTTCTTCGCCGTCCAGATAGAAAAAACTGTACTCCGTGACTTCGCGCTTCTTCACGCTGCCGTTGCTCTCGAATTCCGTCTCTTCTTCCGTGCGCGTGCCCGCGTAGTTTTCCTTGATCCGGTCGATAGCCTTCTGATTGTCGTCAATCTCTTTGAATAGCGCCTTTAGATCCGGCCGCTGCACCTGCGACTTCTTGGGAAAATCAAAGACCCGCTCGCCGACCGTGGCGTTGATCGTCGCCCGCGTCACCCGAATGTCGTACGTATCGCCGCCACGATGCAATTCGACGTGATGCGGCACCATTACACCGTTCACCGCGCGGTAGTCGTCGAACAGTATTTCTTCATCCACGCCGCCCACCGCCGCGGCTTCCTTCGCGATCAAATGCGTCTGCGCGTCGAAAAATAATTTCCGCTTCATGCCGGTTGCCGTGGTCGTTTCCACTTGCAGGGTATCCCGCCCACCCACCGGTGCGTGCCCAGCGAACTCCAGCGCCATCTTGTTTTTCTTCAGTTTCAGCAACCGCGAGTTGCCATACTGCGCCGCTGCTTCCATCTCCATTCCCGCAGGCCCGACCATTGTACTCAGCTCGCCCGCCGCATCCCGCCGCCACGCCGACTTCCCGTTGTAGGCCTCGATCAAGCTCCGGTCCCCCATCACCAACTCCGAGTAGTAACGATTCGGCAGTTTCAGATCGAGCGTATACGTCCCGGCCTTCCCATCCGCCGCTGTAAACGTTCCCTCCAGCGTCTCGGTCTGCACGCGCTCGAGCGCCTTCTTTCCGCCTACCGCCTTCACATACTCATCAACAATCTTCCCCGCGTCCTGACCGAGGGATGCACCACCAAACGCGAAACATGACAAGGCCAGTGTTGCAGACCGCGCTACCCAACTCGATCGCCACCAGAGCATCGTCAAATACCTTCACAACTCCAAACGCAAACCGCGCCAAAAAGTTTCAAAGCGTCGCCAGACGAATCACGGAAATCAGAGCTTTCGAGCAACTAAAAGCCGTTTCCCGCAGTCCTATGCTTCAATACCACGCCGGGAGAAAGTCACGATCAATCTCTTCAAATTCGCGTTCGCTGTTGTACCGCTGTGCGCGCTGCTCCTCGCGCACGTTGCCACCGCGCAAAACAACGACACGACTTCAAGCGCTCCGCAACTTCCCACCATCTCCGTGCGTTCCGACGTCGTACTCGTTCCGGCGCTCGTAAAAAACAAGGCCGGCGACGCCGTCCTCGCACTAACCGTCGACGACTTCCTCCTCACCGATAATGGCGCCCTGCAATCCCTGCGCCTTGAGCCCGACTTGGACGCGTTGCCTCTCGCGCTAGTGGTTATCGTCCAGACTGGCGGTCAGGGCGCGGCGCATCTTGACGACTACGGCAATCTCGCGCCCGTGTTGGATGCGGTCATCGGCGCTGTGCCCCACCGCGTTGCGGTAATCGCCTTCGACAGCCAGCCTCGCCTCGAATTCGACTTCAACGCCGACACCGACGCGGCCGCCAAATCCATCGCCACGCTGCACTCGGGCGATTCCTCCGCCGCGATTCTCGACGCCCTCAAGTTCGGCATCGATGCTCTGCGCAGTCAGCCCTCCAACTATCGACGTGCCGTAGTGCTGCTCAGCGAAACCATCGACCGGTCCAGCACCACCACCCTCGAAGACGCCATCCGCGCCGTCGAAGACACCAACACCTCCATTTACAGTTTCGCGTTTTCCTCCACGCGCGCCGCCATGAAACATGAGAGCTCCAAGCTTCCCGGCGGCGCCTCTTCCAATGATCCCTACCCGCCCGGTGGTTGCATGAGCCGCGACCCCACCGCCGATCCCGACTCCCACGGCAATCGCGGCGTTCAAGCGCTCGACTGCGCCGGCAATCTACTGCCGCCGCTGCGCCTCGCGCGCCTCGCATTTCTCGCCGCCAAGGACGGCCTGCAACGCAACGTCCCCAGATCCGTCGCGCAACTGACCGGCGGCGAATATTTTTCTTTCCACAATTCCGCGACGCTGGTCCACCACCTGCTGACGGTTTCCAACGACATTCCCAATTACTACGTCCTCAGTTTTCACCCGGACTCCGGCCAATCCGGCCCGCACGCCCTGGAAGTAAAGCTGAAGAACAAAAAGCAGTATGCAGTCGAAGCCCGCAAAGGCTACTGGGTCGATGCCGAACCAAAGACCATCGAAAAGTGAAGAGCGCTAGCAACGCGCTGCGCAGGGAACAGTTTCGTTTCGTGGTACGTTAAGCAGGCATGACCACTCCATCCGCCATATCGGCTCTGAATCCGCCTGACACCAATCGCCAGATCACTTGGCTGGGCCTGGGCATTTCGCTCTTCTCTATGATTCTCATTCGGCAGATCGTGCGCGCGATTTCTACAGATCCCTCGCCCGCGCTCGTGCTGGCGCGCGAAGTCTGCATCTTCGCCAGCGCCGCCTTGCTGTTCTGGTTGGTCCGCAAAAAAGAAAAGCTTTCGCTGCGCTCTATCGGCATCGGCACCGCGCCGGTCTGGAAGTCTCTCGCATGGGGCGTCGTTATCGCGGTCGCCTGCCTCCTTCCCGCCGCGCTGCTGTCCACCCTCACCCATGACGGACATGGCGCCGCCTCCCAATCGCTCGCCAAGCTCCCACTGTGGCTGTTATTTCTGATTGTGCTGCGCGCCGGAATCGTGGAGGAATTTTTCTACCGCGCTTACGCCATCGACCGGCTGCAAAAAGTCGGCGCCGGCCGCATCGCCGCCTGGCTGATACCGCTGGTCATCTTCGCCGTCGCGCATTGGACCGGCGGCGCCGCCAATGTTCTCATCGCGCTGGTCCTCGGCGGCATCCTCACCGCCTTCTACCAATGGCGCCGCGATCTGCTCGCTAACATCTTCGGTCACTTCCTGGTCGACTTCATCGCCAACATCCTGCCCGTGCTCTTCGCGAACGCCTGAGCAGGCATTTCATCTGCACTCAATCCTGGCACTCAAACAACGACGCCCGGCCAGCCATGATTCGCGCCCGCGCGCTCTGCCATCGAAAAAGAAAGGTGACACCTTTCTTTCGATTCCCGCGTATACAGTACAGCGGAGGTCACCCCATGGACCCCAACGCCCCAGCCTCACCCCGTACCAAAGCCAGATTCGCCGGCGTGTGCGAAGCACTCGAGGGCATTACCTCATCCGGCGGCCAGGTCTTCATCCTCGGTAAGCTGGTGGCGTTCCACAATCCCGCCACCACCGCCGCGAACATCACCGCACATGAAGGCCTCTTCTGGTTCGGCTTCATCTTGTCGATCCTGGGTGTGGCCTTTCACATCGCGTGGACGCTGCTCTTCTACCAACTCTTCAAGCCAGTGCACAAAACACTCGCGCAATTGGCCGCGCTCGTCAGCATCATCGTTTGCGGCCTGCAGGCACTGACCGCCTTCCTGTACCTTTGTCCGTTCCTCATCCTGAACAGCGGCGGCTACGTGACTACTCTCTCGACGCCGCAACTCCAGGACCTCGCCATCCTCTTCTTTCGCCTGAACGCCTACGCCTTCGAGGTCGACCTGGTCTTCTTCGGCTTCTTCTGCGTCCTCACCGGCTACTTGATCTTCAAGTCCACCTTCCTGCCCCGACTTCTCGGCATCCTTCTCATGGTCGACGGTGTTGGCTGGGCTTTCTACATGTATCCGCCGCTGGCCAACCAACTCTTCACCTTTATCGCCGCCGCCAGCGGTCTGGCAGAAATCCCGCTGCAACTCTGGCTGCTAATCAAAGGCGTCAATTCAGAACGCTGGAACCAACAAGCCGCTGTGGCGGCGCAAAAGCCGGGTGTCGTCTAAGAGTGGCAGCCACGAGCGCCGGCTACTTTACACCGTAGGTAGTATCCATACCCGTTTCACGGATTGAACAGCCCCGGCACCACCCGAAACCCTGCATCCTTCTGCGCGTCATACTTCAGCGCTCCCCGATCCACCACTTTTCCATCCTGAATAACGGTCTCAATCTTCCGCGTATCGCTGATGCGCTCTGCCGGATTTCCGGCAACGATTAGCATGGTCGCCCGCCGCCCCGCCTGTACGCTGCCCCATTCCTTCTCCGCCTTCATCAGCCGCGCGGCATCGTACGTCGAAGCGCGAATCGCCTCCAGCGGTTTCCATCCCGCTTCCACTAGCAATTCCAATTCGTGATGCAGCCCTTCGCCCTGAAACACGCCCGGATACGGTGCATCCGTTCCGGTGGCAATCAAAAATCCCGCGTCATGCAATTTCTTTACGTTGCGCAGCGCTTCCTGGTGCGCCGCGACGCTCTGCTCCGTCTCTTTTTTCTCCGCGTCGCTCTGCGGTTTGCGTGCAAACCCCGTCAGCTCCGACAAAAACCACGGCGGCGTGGTGTCCGCGATGTACGGCTCCTTCAGGAATCCAATCGCATCGAGCCGTGTCCTCGCGAAAGATTCCGTCACCACCAGCGTGGTGATGAAAAAAATGTTGTGCTCCTTCGCGAACTGAATATCGTCCTCGCTCATCTTGCGCGTCGGCAAATGCGCGAACCCCGAAATTCCCGTGGCCACCAGGTCCGGCGAGCCGTTGCGCTCCCACTGGTCGATCACCACGCGAATCCCCGCTTTGCCGGCCTCGTCCGCCAGCCAGTGCAGCATGTGCTCCGATAAGTTTGAGTAGCCCTTGATGATGTCCACCTTGGCCGCTTTGTCGCGCCGCACAAATTCCGGAATCTGGTAGCGGCTGGTCAACGCGTAAGCCAGGTCCGGCCACGCCGGGTCCGCCGAATCCACCATCGCGCCCACGCAATAAATCCGTGGCCCCTTCAAGCGCCCGGCGGCCTGCTCCTGGCGCAACTGCAAGACCCACGGCTGATAATTTCCCGTATCCAGCAGCGTGGTCACGCCCGCATACAGCATGGCGTTCAAATAACGCTGATACCCGAGCAAGTCCACGGAAATTCCGTCCCACGCTCCCTGCAGATGCACATGCAAATCCGCGAGACCCGGCATCACGGTTTTCCCGGTGGCATCCATCACCTGCGCATCCTTCGGAATCTTTGCGCCCGCGGCCGGCCCGGCATACTCAATCGTCTCCCCGCGAAAAATCACGGTGGCGTCTTCCACCGGCACCCCGCCT
>DATCOK010000410.1:0-9678 GCA_036564765.1 Candidatus Acidiferrum sp.
AAACATGACAGTGCTCCAAGCACTGTCGAGCGCCGGGGGATTTACGCAGTTTGCGCGACTGAAAAATATTTATATTTTGCGGATGGAGAATGGAACGCAGGTGAAGCACCCGTTCAATTATAAGGAAGCGGTATCTGGAAAGCGGCCCGAGCAAAATATCCTGCTGGAAGGCGGCGACATCATTGTTGTGCCGTAAAGGACTGAGATGACGAGTGGGACGAAGAAGGCAGCGCGAGGCGCGTGGGTTGTCGTGGCAATTTTAGTCTGGGTGTCCGCAGCGTCGGCACAGGATCAACCGCAAGACCAGCCGCCACCAAAGCCGGCGGCGCATGCACCTATTATCGACACGAATCAGGAACCGGAGACGGTAACAGATCCGAACGCGCTGCAACCGGATACGACACCACTCACCGGTATTCAGGGACCTGGAATCGGAGCGGTGGATTTTCGACATAGCTATTGGGTGCCGGGATTTCAGGTTGCGAACACGGCACAAAGCAACGGCATCAGCAACTGGTCGGACACGACGTACTTGGCGGGCACGGTGAGTTTGTATGAAGCCTGGAGCCACTCGAAGTTGGCCTTGAATTACTCAGGAGGCGGATATCTCTCGACCAGTGGCGGCCAAGGAAATGGTGCGTATCAGGAGTTGGGATTCACGCAAAGCTTCGAATGGCAACGCTTTCAATTGCAATTGATCGATCAGTTTTCGTATTTGCCTACGACGGGCTTCGGCTTCGGAGGACTTTCGAACCTGGGATTGCCTGGAGTAGGAGGGTCGCTGGCGCCGGGCGTGCTGACACCCAGCGGGACATTTTTGCCTGGTCAAAATAACCTGATCGCGACGGGGCCGCAGTACAGCAACTCGTTTGCGGCGCAAGCGACGTATGTGGTGAGTTCGCGAGGTTCGATCACGGCGGTGGGATCGTACGGGATTTTGCGATTCGTGGATCCAGGGAACATCGATACGAACGATGAAGTCGGAAGCATCGGATACAACTATCAATTGACGAAAAAAGATTCGCTTGGAGTGTTGTACCGGTTCGCGGGATATCGTTTCAGCGGATTATCTCAGGCGATCAACGACCACAACTTCAACCTGGCGTACGGGCGAAAAATTACCGGACGAATCGGTTTGTCGCTGTTTGCCGGGCCGGAGATCACGACGTTCCGCGTGCCAATAGGAAACAAGACCAGGCAAACACAAGTCTCCGCGGGAGCCAGCGTGTCGTATGCGCTGGAAAACGGAGGCATCACCGCGGCGTATTCGCACGGTGCGAACGGGGGCAGTGGAGTTTTGGCTGGGGCGTACGGGGACAATTTTACTTTGTCGGGAAGCCGGCAAATCACGCGACTGTGGGCCGCGCGGGCGAATATGGGATATGGACGAAGCCACGCGTTCGAGCCCAACGGTGTGATTGGTCCAATTTACAACTCGTATTACTTCGGAGCAGGGTTGCAGCGGCCGATCGGTCGCAATTCGTTGCTTTCGTTTGGCTACACGGCGTACATCGAGAATACCAATTCAGCAGCTTGCGGTGGCGCCTGTTCCGGAGGCACGGCGGTCCAGCATCAATTCGCCGTCGGGTATCAATGGCACACCCGGCCATTTGTGTTGCACTAAAAAAACCGGACCGCAGCCGAGAATTCGTGAGAATCAACTATGTATAAGAGCTATTTCGGGCTGAAAGAAAACCCGTTCAACGTTAATCCAGATCCTCGTTATCTGTACCTGACGAAGCAGATTGAGGAAGCATTGACGGGATTGATGTACGGGATCCAGACGCGCAAAGGGTTCATCACCCTCACGGGCGAGGTGGGTACCGGCAAGACCACACTGGTGAACCGACTACTGGATTGGCTGCGGCAGCGGCGAACGCGCACGGCGTTTCTGTTTAACTCGCGGATGAACACGAGTCATCTGTTCGACTTCATTCTGGCGGAGTTCGACATTCCGTGCGAGTCGAGAACCAAGAGCCAACAGCTGATGAAACTTAACCACTGGCTGCTGGAGCGGTACCGCGCCGGGGAGACAGCGGTGCTGATCGTCGACGAAGCACAGAATTTGACATATCCGGTGCTGGAAGAGATCCGGCTGTTGACGAACCTTGAGACGTCGACGGAAAAGCTGCTGCAGATCGTGTTATCCGGGCAACCGGAATTGGAAGATAAATTGAAATTGCCGCAACTGCGGCAACTAAAGCAGCGCATCACTCTGCGCTGCAAGACGGCGCCGCTGACGAAAGACCAGACGCATGCGTACATCGTAGAGAGACTACGGATTTCGGGGTCGAATGGCGAGCCGATCTTCAGTCCGGAATCGATGGATGCGGTGCATCTGTATTCGATGGGCATTCCGCGCGTAGTGAATCTCCTTTGCGAGCATTCGCTAATCAATACCTACGTGGAGCAAGAGCGCCTGGTGACGCCGAAAGTAGTAGAGGATATCGCGCGAGAATTCCAGCTGGATGAAATCGAACCGATTCCGCCGCCGCAGGCAGCCGCGCAGGCAGAGGCGGATTTGTATACTTCGGAAAGCTTTGTGCAGAATCTGGGCGAAGCGCTGTCGCGATTCCGGACGAGCGCGCCACCGATGGGCGCTTCGCGCGACAAGAAATAACGAGTCTGGACTCCCTTCATCGCGGAATGATACTTCCGCATCTATTAGTCGCGATGTCATATACCGAAACCCATCCCGAAGCAGTAGCTTCCTCTCGGGTATGAAAATTTGTGCCAAGATATTGCTGAAGTCGCAAAGCGCCGATGCTGAATGAAATTTATTATTTCCTGAAACCATTCCTGCCGTGGCAAGTCCGTCTAGCTCTTCGCCGTCATCGCGCGGCCTCCCGCAGAGAAAACTATAGCCGCACGTGGCCGATCGATCCGGAAGCGGGAGATACGCCACCAGGGTGGCCAGGGTGGCCGGACCAAAAACGTTTTGCGCTGGTTTTGACGCACGATGTGGAAGGTGCAAAAGGGCTGTCGCGAGTGAGACAGCTGATGGATCGAGAAGCGAAGCATGGCTTTCATTCCTCTTTTAATTTTGTGCCGGAGGGGGAATACGCGGTGTCCGCGGATATTCGCACGGCAATGCTGCGGGGGGGCTTCGAAATCGGGGTCCACGGGCTGGAACATGATGGGAAGCTTTACGCTTCCAAGGCGGAATTCGCGGCGAAAGCGCGGTATATCCGGGAGTATCTAAAGCTGTGGAATGCGACGGGATTCCGGTCGCCGTTGATGCAACACAAACTGCCATGGATCCACCAATTGGGCGTGGAGTATGACGCATCGACTTTCGACACCGATCCTTTTGAGCCGGAGCCGGATGCCGCGGGAACGATCTTCCCTTTCTGGGTGCCGGGTCCCAATGGCGGCGGATTCGTAGAACTTCCCTACACCATGGCACAGGATTTCACACTATTCGTAGTGCTGCGCGAAAAAACAATCGATCTCTGGAAAAGGAAGATTGACTGGATCGCGGAAAAAGGCGGGATGGCGTTGTTGAATACGCACCCTGACTACATGTGCTTTTCGGGGAAGCCCGCTAGGGACGAATTTCCCGTAGAACTCTATGAAGAGTTGCTGACATACGTTCGGGAGAAATACGGAAATATCATCTGGCAGGCGAATCCCCGGGAGGTATCGCGATTTTATTGCTCGAGCATGCCGATGGATGGGCGCAATTCACGAAAAAAAGTGTGCATGCTAGTGCACAACAGTTACGAGACGGACAATCGCGTGCGGCGGTATGCGGAGGCGCTGACGAAGCGCGGGGATCAAGTGGATGTGATCGCGTTGGCGGGAGGCAAAGTTCCGTTAAATTCGGAAGAAATTTGCGGAGTGAATGTGTTCCGGGTGCAGCACAGGGTACGCGATGAGCGTGGAAAATGGACGTATGCGTGGCGATTGCTGAGATTTCTGACGGTTTCTTCTATTTTTCTGACGCGAAAACATCATCGCAACCGTTACGACGTAATTCACGTGCACAACCTTCCGGACTTTCTGGTGTTCGCGGCATGGTATCCGAAGATTAGCGGAACGCGAGTGATCCTGGATATTCACGACATTGTGCCGGAGCTATTCGCCAACAAGTTCGACGCGCAACCGGGGAATGCCTACATCGGATTTTTGAAATTCATAGAAAAGGCGGCGGCGGCGTTCGCGGACTTTGTGATCGTGTCGAATCATTTGTGGTACGAGAAGCTGATCGGGCGTTCGGTACCCAAGGAAAAGTGCTCGGTGTTCCTGAATCACGTGGATTCGGGCCTGTTCTATCGCCGGGAACGCACGCGGACCGACGATCGTTTCATTATTTTGTTCCCGGGGAGTTTTCAGTGGCACCAAGGGCTGGATCTAGCCATTGAAGCTTTCGGGAAGATCCACGAACGGGTGCCGCAGGCCGAATTCCACATTTACGGCGGCGGGGACGAGAAAGCGGAATTGATAGCCCTCACGAATCGGCTGGGGCTGGACGGTAAGGTGAAGTTCTGCGGAAGCGTGTCACTGGAAAGGATTGCGGATGTGATTTCCAACGCGGACATGGGGATTGTGCCGAAGCGCGCGGACTCCTTCGGCAACGAAGCGTACAGCACGAAGATTATGGAGTTCATGTCCCAGGGAGTTCCGGTAGTACTGTCCCGCACAAAGATCGACAATTTTTACTTTGACGATTCGGTGGTGAGATTCTTTGAATCGGGGAATGTCGAGGCGCTGGCGGCGGCGATGCTGGATGTGATCGAGAACCGGCAATTGCGTGAGTCGCTGATCGCGGGAGGCTACCGCTACGTGGAACTGCACAGCTGGGACCGGCGAAAAGCGGAGTATCTAGCACTGGTCGACAGTCTGTCGACGGAAGTATTCTCAGCGCCTGACGCACCGACGGTGGAAGCGCTGCGACCGGAGTGACCTAATAGATACACGAGAGACAAAGTAGGAACGCATCTCCGGCTATGACGCGTACTAGCCCGAAGGTCCTAGGAGATTAAATCAGGTTGTAAGGTATTATCCCCTTCCATAGTTTAGTGCCCGCTCGATCGATACTCTGCAAACTCATGGCACGTTGATTGCCTACAGTGGCGGAGTCTCCGTACCCCTCTGACGAGAAGGAAGCCCAAGCAGCGGTACGCGATGCGCCGCCGGCAACGAATGAACTCAGAAAGAGTTGCAGGGCTATTGCGAGTAAGCAGCGGAGAATTTCGCGCGGGCGATTGGGCGCGGGTGAAAAGTCCGCGAGACATCCAGAAAACGCTCGATGCCGACGGAATGCTGGAGGGCTTGCCGTTTATGCCCGAGATGCTGCGCTATTGCGGGCAGCGCATGCGGGTAAAGCGTCGAGCCGAAAAAGCGTGTGTAGAATACGCGGACGGGCGTTACAAGCTGCGAGAATTCTTGAACAACAATGTGTACGTCCTGGAGACGCTGCGGTGTTCGGGTGAGGAGCACGACGGCTGCCAGCGGGCTTGCCTGCTGTTCTGGAAAAGAGAATGGCTCGAGGATGCGGCGGACGAAGCGGATGCTCTCCAAGTTGAATTAGGCGAATTAGACGCGATTCGGAAGCAATTGCGCACGAGAGCGGGGCTGAACCGGTACGTGTGTCAGTCGACCGAACTGGCGAGGGCCACCAAGCCATTGACGCGACCACGGATTCTTGCGAAATGCGCGTATGAAGTACGCGCCGGGAGCCGCGGGTTTTGGGACATGGTGGGGCTGATGATGGGGCCGGCATGGAGAAAACTGACGCGGGTATTTCCCAAGCGGCGTCTGGTGGGCACATTGACGCGCACGCCGGTGGAGCGTTTGGAATTGGAAGCGGGCGAGTTGGTTACGATCAAGGATGAGCTAGAGATTACTCACACTTTGGACACGCGAGGCAAGAATCGAGGGCTGACTTGCGACGTGGGGATGAGTCATCATAGTGGGGAGCAGCACCGGGTGCGGCACCGGTTGGAGCGCATGGTGTCCGAGGGCACTGGAGAGATGCGCCGAGTGGAAGCGACGGTGGTTCTGGAAGGGCTGAATTGTGGTTGCAGCAATGTGTTGGGCGGATGCCCGCGAGAAGATTTCATGTACTGGCGGGAAATCTGGCTTAAGCGCAACGAAGAACACAAGGCAGAGAAGGTAAAGCGGGCCGCGAGTGTGGCCGCTGGGCGAGCCTAGGAACCGGGGGCCGGGTGGAACGATGAATGCGGGAATCGAACATCGCGAAAAACTTTCGTACGAGCAGTTTGCGAAGGAGTATCTATACGCGAACAAACCAGTGGTGGTTACGGATGCGTTGAAGGATTGGCCGGCGTTGAAGCGCTGGAGCCCGGAATTCTTCAAGCAGGAATTTGGCGGGATGGAGTTCAGTTTGCCTGCGGACGTGAAGGGAAAAGGAGATTACAAGAGCAAAGGCGATGGTACGGATACGGTGGAATACACCATGGACCGCTTCATCGACCGGGTGATGTCGTCGACGGACGAGCATCCGGCGCCTTATTTTCGGAACCAGGTGTTGTACGCGCTGTTTCCGTCGTTGAAGCAGGATATCGAGCCGCTTCCTGAATATTTTCAGCCGAACTGGCTACCGGACCATTACATGGTGAAGTATGTGGGCGAGGTATTGAACCGCGGCGCCGAGCTGGAGTTGTACATCGGGGGAAAAGGCGGGGCGTTTCCGGTGTTGCATTACGATGGGGCCGGAACGCATGCGTTTCTGATGCACGTGTATGGGCAGAAGAAGTTCATCCTCTATCCGCCGAGCCAGGAACAATATTTGTACCCGAATCCAGAGAAGCAGAACAATTCCCTAATAAACGATATCGACAATCCGGATTTGAAGAAATTTCCGCTGTTCGCAAAAGCGGAGCCGACGGTATTTATTTTGGAGGCGGGCGAATTGCTGTTTATCCCGAGCCACTGGTGGCACACCACGAAGATGTTGAGCCCGTGCATTTCGGTTTCGGCGAATGTGGTGAATCAGTCGAACTGGCACGAACTAGTGGATTTTGTGTCTATGCGGAGGCACAATCCGCTGGTGTCGCTGGCGAGCCGCGTGTATTTGACGGGCGCGGGCGCCAAACGATCATGGCGCGATCGGGAGTGGCGCAAGCGAGTTCAGAAATCGGCGTAGCGGCTGGTCGTAGCGCGGCGTTCTAGCGAGTACGCGATTCGACAGAGTAGAGAAAGCATACCCACCGGCATGGATTCACTTCAGTTATCCTGATATTTAGTTTCGGAACCTTCAGACCAAGAACGACTTCATGAATCGCACTTCCCCCTCCGGCGCTTTCGGGTTATCTCCCATGCAACAGGGGATGCTGTTCCATTATTTAAAGGAACCGCATTCCGGCGTGGATATTGAGCAGATCGTAGTGCACCTGCCGGAGAAGATCGACGCGACGCGGCTGGAACAAGCGTGGCAATGGCTGGTGCAACGCCATGAGGTTTTGCGGACGCGATTTATCTGGGAAGGGCAGGAGACGCTGCAAGAAGTGATGGCGGACGTGACGACACCGTTCGCAGTGCATGACGGGCGGGGACTATCGGAAAAAGATCGAGGCGAACGGCTGAAGAAATATCTGCAGGCCGATCGCGTGCGCGGTTTTGATTTGAGCGAAGCGCCGATGCTGCGGCTGGCGTTGTTCGAGTGGAGCGAGACATCGTTTTCGGTGGTGTGGAGCTTTCATCATGCCTTGTTGGACGGCCGGTCGTATCCGGTGCTTTTGCGAGAGGCGTTCGAGGCGTACGCGGAATTAATAGCAAGTGGCGCGATTTCTGAGCGGCCGGAGCCGTTTTTGTACCGGCGGTATATCGATTGGCTGCAAGAAGAGAATTTTGATGCGGCAGAAGAGTTCTGGACGAAGCGGCTTGCGGGTTTTACAGCTGCAACTCCGCTGGTGGTGGACCGGCAAGCGGCGGCGGACAGTGAAAGCTATCAACAAGGTGAAGCGTGGGAGCAGGTCGACGCGACGACCACTGGGGCGTTGCGGAACTTGGCGAAGGCGCGTGAGCTGACGCTGAACACGCTGGTGATGGGTGCATGGGCCATCCTGCTGCACAAATATTCGAGAGAAGAAGATGTGGTGTTTGCGGCGACGCGCGCGGGACGCAAATCGTCGGTGACGAACGCGGATGAGACGGCCGGGCTGTTCATCAATACGGTGCCGGTGCGGGCGCAGGTCCGAGATGAGGATTCCGTCGTCTCGGTTTGCCAGGAGATCCGCAAATTGTGGCTGGCGATGCGGCCGTACGAACATACGCCACTGGCGCGGGTAAAAGCGGCCAGCGAGGTTCCGGCATCGCAACCGCTATTCGAGACGCTGTTTGTGTTTGAAAATTACCGGCTGGACACGGCCATGCGCGCGTTGGGTGGCGCGTGGGCCAATCGGCACGTGGAGTTGCACGAGCTGACGAATTTTCCGATCACGCTGGCTGCTTATGACGGGGAAGAGTTGGCGTTCAAAATTGAATTTGACCGGCGGCGGCTGGAAGAAGCGACGGTGCGTCGCATGCTCGGGCACCTGCGGCGGTTGCTCGAAGGTATTGCGGAAAAGCCCGAGTCGTCCGTTGGCGCATTGAGTTTGCTGACGGAGCGGGAACGCCGGCAGTTGATCGACGAATACAATCCGGCCGTGCCCATCACGGAAGACAGCGCTTTGCCATTAGATGGCGGGGCGACGCTGCATCACATGTTCGAGCAGCAAGTGGCGCGGAGACCGCAGGCGGTAGCTCTGACGTGCGAGGGCGTGTCGCTAACGTATGCGCAGGCGAATGCACAAGCGAATCGCATTGCGCGGAAGTTGGTGCAGTTGGGAGTGAAGCCGGAGACGCTGGTGGGATTGTGCCTCGATCGTACCAACGCTATCGTGATTGCGATATTGGCGATTCTGAAATCCGGAGGAGCGTACTTACCGATTGACCTAGCGTATCCGCCGGAACGCCTGGCGTTCATGCTGGAAGATGCGCAGGCGCCGGTGTTGCTGACGCAACGGGAATTGACGGGGAAATTGCCGGCGACGCGGGCGAAAGTGCTGTGCATCGAGGACGTACTGGAGGCGACCAGCGCAAATTCAGCGGAGGAAGAAAACCTAAAGCCGACCGCGGGGCCGGATAATCTGGCGTACGTTATTTACACCTCGGGGACGACCGGGAAACCAAAGGGATCGCTAATTACGCATCGCAACGTGGCGCGGCTCTTCCCGGCCACAGAACAGTGGTACGGATTTAACGAGCGAGATTCGTGGACGCTGTTTCATTCCTGCGCGTTTGATTTTTCGGTGTGGGAGATTTGGGGCGCGCTGCTGTATGGCGGGCGCGTGGTGGTGGTGCCGTTCTTGGTGAGCCGGTCACCGGAAGGGTTTTATGAATTGCTCACGCGGGAAAAAGTGACGGTGCTGAACCAGACGCCCTCGGCGTTTCGGCAGCTGATTCAGGCAGAAGAGGCGGTGGGACAAAAAGCGGTGGCGCTCCGCTATGTGATTTTTGGTGGCGAAGCGCTGGAGATGCAGAGTTTGCGGCCGTGGTTCGAGCGGCACGGCGATGCGCGGCCGCAACTGGTGAACATGTACGGGATCACGGAGACGACCGTGCATGTGACATATCGCGCGCTGTCGAAAGACGATTTAAATTCCGGCAGCGTGATCGGTGTACCGATTCCGGACTTGCAAATTTACATTCTGGATGCAAGCGGGGAGATGA